>NZ_JBVAYV010000032.1:0-43229 GCF_055412805.1 Pseudarthrobacter kochi | reverse complement strand
CGGCCCAGAATGTCCGCGAGCATGCTGATGGCTTCATTGATGAACGGGCCCTTGTTGAGCATGACGCACTCGGCGCGCTGGGCCATCGCGGCGTCGGTCACCTCCGCCCGGAACCAGCTGCAGAGGCGGGGGGATCGATGGGACGGCTTCCGCGGTGGCGCGGGGGCTGGTCATGGCGGTCATGGTGCTTCCTTTGCTGTTGGGGTGTGCGGTTGAACGTCTGCCATTTCGTCACGTCGTGCTGGTGTTCTCGTCTCCGATTCAGGGCCCGGGTGGCAGCTTGAGCACCTGGCCCGGCCGCAGGAGGTCCGGGTTGCCGCCGATGATGTCCCTGTTGGCCTGGTAGAGCCGCGGCCAGTCGAGGGCGATGTCGACGTCGGAGGCGAACGGCCCCAGACGGGCTGCCGAGAGGCTCCACAGCGAGTCCCCGGGGCGTACTGTCACCTCGCTTGCCTGGGCCGCGGGTTGCTGGTGCCGCAACGGGCGCCCCGCCAGCGGGCCGGGTTCGACGACCGGGCTCAGCGGCCGCCACTGGGGATTCGCGACGGCCGGGGCTTCCGCAGGGGTTCCGGCCGGGACCGCCGTCGGCGTCCATGCCGCGGATGCTGCGGATGCCGCGGGCGCGCCGGGGACGGGCGGTGCGGTGGAGGCTGCGGCCAGCGGTGCGGTGAGAAGTTCGAGTCCGACTGCCGCGAGGGCGAGCCGGCGCATAAAGGCCGGGGCGAACTTTCCGGCTGCCGAGGCTGCGCGGACGTTCCCGCTGCGCTCCAGGAAGGCTGCCGCGGCAGCAATGGCCAGGGACATGGCCCACCAGGCGATCACAATCAGGCCGGCCGTGTTCGCTGCGATACCGAGCTGGTCTTCGAACCCGGGGGACTGGTGACGTGGCGGGGAGGACCGCCAGCGCTGGACGAGGCTGCCTCCCGTTCCGGCGAGGAAGAGCCCCAGCAGCAAGACGACGGCGGCCATGGCGGCGTCGGCGATAAGCACGCGCCGTTGCCTGGATCGCGGAGATGCTGCTGCCCTCATGGTGGTCTGCCCTTTCATCGGAATATCGCCTGTTTGATGCTGTTTGATACTGTTTGATGTATTTAGATCAAGCTTGAACCCTGGGAGTCACGTTTGTCTACAGTTATTTCTCGAGGGTGCGGTTGACCCTTGAGCAGGCCGCGCCTACGCTTTCGCCATGCGCTGGGATGCCCTCTTTGACGACCTGGAGACACAAATGGCTGCCAGCGAGCGGCTGGATCTCGACGCGGAAGTGACGGAGCGGACGCGGGCGGAGGCGGCAGCGGTGGAGCTCGCGGACCGGCTGCGGGGTTCGCTGGGGCTGCTGATTGTGGTCCAGTTGGCGTCGGGATCCACGGTCGAGGGAACCTTAAGCCACGCGGGAAGCCAGGCGCTGGTGCTGGACGAACCACTGCACCAGGTGCTGGTTCCCTATGCCGCGGCGGTGCGGTACCGCGGGCTTTCGCGGCTGGCCGTACCCGAGCCGTCCAGGGTCCGGCAAAGGCTCGGCCTGGCCAGCGCCCTGCGTGGGCTGGCGCGGGACCGCGCGGCCCTGGCTGTCCTGCTGACCGGTGGCTCAGCGGGGGAAACGGTGCTCCACGGGGTGATTGACAGGGTGGGGCGCGACCACCTTGACCTGGCGGTCACCGGAGACGGCGAGGACCGGCGGACGGCCAACGTCCGGCAGGTGGCGACCATACCCTTTGGCGCGCTGGCCGGGATCAGGTCGGCCCGGATGCCAGGTTACGCGGCGCAGGACTAGGCCGCAGGATTTAGTAGGCCGAGGTGCCGTGCCGCGCACGGCAGGCCCCGCTCAGCGGGTCTTGGACTTGGCTTCTGCGATCATCCGGCTTGCCTCCGCGTACCGCTCCTCGATGTACTGCTCGAGCATCTTCTCCTCAACACGCCACTGGCCCCGTCCGCCCACCTGGATCGCCTTGAGTTCACCACTGCGCACGAGCGCGTAGGCAGCCGGGGCGTTGATCTGGAGCTGCTCTGCAACGTCGGCAAGGGTCAGGAATCGGGGCATGCTTCCATTTTGCCACCGATGACTCCATCTGAGGGCGTTATCCACAGTTTGCACTTCTTTGGTCCTGCATCTTCCCGTCAGGGCACGAAGGCGTAACAATGATGATGCCCGGCCAGTGCCAGGCGGCGACTACGGGGGGAGCGGACGCATGAGTGTGGGCACGGTAACCGGCGGGGCGCGGCTGAAGAAACCATCCTGGAAAGACCCCAGGCTACTCATAGGCGTCCTGCTCGTCCTTGCCTCCGTCGGGGGCGTCATCTCCCTGGTCGGTGCGGCCGACCAAACCGCCGAGGCCTACACCGCGCGGGAATCGATCGCCGTGGGTGAAAAGCTGACCGCGGACAAACTGAACCGCGTCAAGGTCCGTCTGGGCGACGTCGAACAGTACTACCTGACGCCCGCGACCGGTGTGCCTGACGGGCTCGTTGCCGTCCAGAGAATCGGCAAGGACCAGCTGGTGCCGCGCGGCAGTTTCGGCCAGCCCGATGGCCTGGACCGGAAGCCGGTGGCAGTCACCGTTGATGAGGCCTTGCCGGCGCAGGCAGTGGCCGGCTCCCGGGTGGATGTATGGGTGGCACTGCCCGATAGCCGGAACGGGTTCAGTCAGCCCACCCTGCTGCTGCCGGGCGCAGAAATCGCCCAGGTCACTCCGGGCAGCACCGCGCTGGGGTCTGCCCGGTCCACGGTCGTGATGGTGCTGGTGACGGACGCGCAGATGCCGAACCTGCTGGGCGCGCAGGCCAATAAGGCAAAGATTTCCGTGGTCTGGAACCCGGGGGGTGCTGGCTCGTGAGCATCCCGGTAGTCACCGTCGGGGACTCGCGCGAGGACCTGGTCGGCCGGCTGGAGCGCCTTCACGGCCCGGTGTCGGTCGTCCGGCGGTGCCACGAACTGGCGGAACTGCTGGCGGCGTGCCAGGGCGGCCTGGCCCGTGCCGCGGTCGTGGCCCAGGGCAGCGAGGAATTGACGGCGTCGCTGGTCGACCGGCTGTCCGCCGTCGGCGTCGCCGTCGTGGCCCTGACCGACAGCCCGGAGGAGAAGACCCGGCTGCGGGGGATCGGCGTGGCCGCCGAACTCACCGGGGTCGACGCCGCCACCCTTGCCGGCCGCATCACGGGGGCAGTCGCACAACTGGCCGGCGCCGACCCGCGGCTCCGGCCGGAGGGAAACCCCGGCTTTGCCGACGTCGGCCCGGCACCCCGTACCGCTGGCGGCACTCCCGCGGAGGGGCCCGATCGGGCCGGTGCGGGGCAGATCATTGCGGTGTGGGGGCCCGCGGGTTCGCCGGGCCGGACGATGCTCGCGGCCAACATGGCGGCGGAGCTCGCCGCCGAGGGAAGGTCCGTGCTGTTGGTGGACGCCGACAGCTACGGCGCCAGCGTCGCAGCAATGCTTGGACTGCTGGACGAGGCCGCCGGGCTCGCGCAGGCCTGCCGCCTGGCGGACCAGGGCCTCCTCGACCCGGAGGCGCTGCTCAGGATCGCAGCCCCGGTGGTGACGAAGGCCGGTACTTTCCATGTGCTGACCGGAATCACCCGCGCGGACCGCTGGACGGAACTCCGTGCGGCAGCACTGTCCCTGGTGCTGGCCAGGGCCAGGCAGGTGGCCGAGGTCATCGTGATCGATACGGGGTTCTGCCTGGAGTCCGACGAAGAACTGAGTTTTGACACGATGGCTCCACGCCGGAACGCCGCGACGCTGCGGAGCCTTGAACTTGCGGACACGGTGTTCGCGGTGGGGGCGGCTGACTCGATCGGTGTCCCGAGGCTGGTCCGTGGCCTGGCTGAACTTGACGCGGCTGTTCCCCATGTGACACCGCGCGTGGTGCTGAACAAGGTCCGCCAGTCCGCCGTCGGACGGTCCCCGGAGCGGCAGCTGCGCGAGGCATGGGAGCGGTACGGCCCCGCAGCACCGCTCTTGGCGTTCCTCCCGGCTGATCCGGTGTCGAGTGACGCGGCACTGCTCTCGGGATCGCTCCTGCTCGAGGCTGCGCCTGATTCCCCTCTTCGGAAGGGCATTGCCGCACTGGTTTGTGCACCCGTCCAGCGAAACAGCCGATCCTCTGTATTTTCTTCCACAGCGAGGCGTCGGGTAAAGGGTTAGGCTCGCTTTGAGGGCCGCAACGAAGCGGCCATGAACTTTTTTGATGGAGGCGTTTGTCGATGTCGTCTGGGTCCAGCGTGCAGGATCAACCCGTTTCGATCGGTGCCGGAGAAGGCTACCTGAGGGACTACTACGAGCACCTCGCCGAAGAAGACGCCCGGGCGTATCCCGAGGAGTTGCTCGCTGCACGGGCAGAGATGCACCGCCACACGGCGGTGAGCCGGTTCCCGGGGCGCGCCAGCATCACCATCTCCGACGAAGCCGACCGCAGTGTCGTCTACATCGTCACCGACGACATGCCCTTCCTCGTTGACTCGGTCAACGCGGAACTGGTCCGGCAGAAGTCCCCCATCCACCTGGTGATGCACCCGCTGTTCGTCGTGACCCGCAACCGTGAGAGCGGTGAACTTGTCAAGGTTTCGCGGGTCCCCTCGCATCTGGGCATCTCCAGCGGCGACACCGCGGCGATGCCAAACCTGTCGCACCTGATCGCCCAGGGTGACAACGCCTCCCACATGGAATCGTGGATCGCCGTCGAAATCGACCGTGTCGACGACGCGAAGCGCGCGGCGCTGACCGAGGGAATCGGGCGGGTGCTCGCCGACGTCCGGGCCGCCGTCGAGGACTGGCCGAAGATGCGGAACAAGGCCCTCCAGATCGCCGAGGGCCTGGACACGCTGGCCAATGCCGCGCAGATCGCCGAACTCCGCCAGGCCCAGGAGCTGCTGCGCTGGCTGGACGACGGGAACTTCACGTTCCTCGGGTACCGCGAATATGACCTTAAAGACGAATCCGGCGAGGACGTCCTGGAACCCCGCGAAGAAAGCGGCCTCGGGCTGCTGCGCGGCGGCGCCGACACCCCGCACCAGATCCAGCACCTCACCGAGACCGGCCGGAAGAAAGCACGCGAAAAGCGCGCCCTCGTCATCACCAAGGCCAACTCGCGCTCCACCGTCCACCGCTCCGCCTACCTGGACTACATCGGCGTCAAGAGCTTCGACGCGGCCGGCAACGTCAACGGCGAACGCCGCTTCATCGGACTCTTCGCCACCACGGCCTACGCCGGATCCGTGCGCGACATCCCGGTGGTCCGCGAAAAGGTTGCCGCGGTGCTCAACGATGCCGGCTTCCCGCCGGACTCGCACTCGGGCAAGGACCTCCTGGGCATCCTCGAAACCTACCCCCGCGACGAGCTCTTCCAGATCGAAATCCCCGATCTGGCGGCCATCGCCACGGGCATCCAGCGGCTTCAGGAACGGCGCCGGACCCGGCTGTTCCTCCGCCCCGACATTTACGGCCGCTTTATGTCCGCCCTCGTCTACCTTCCGCGTGACCGGTACACCACCAACGTGCGCCTGCGCATCGAGCAGGAACTCCGCGAAACCTTCGACGCCGTGTCCATCGACTACGAGGCGCGAATGACCGAATCCGCACTGGCGCGGCTCTTCTTCCGGATCAGGCTCCCGAAGAACGCCGATGTCAGCAACGTCAACAGCGACGACCTCGAAAGGCGGCTGGTCCGGGCGGCCCGCTCGTGGAGTGAAGGCATCGCCGAAGTCCTGCACGCCCGCGCCGACGGAGCCGGCGGCCTCAAGGATGACGGCGCCAAGGAGCTTGCCTCGGTCTGGGCCGAGGCCTTCCCGGCGAGCTACCGCGTGGACTACGAGGTGGAAGATGCCCTGGAGGACATCGCCCGCTTCGAAAAGTACGGCGCCCTGGCCGAACGCGCCGGGGAAGCCGTCAAGGAACAGCCCGGCGTGCATGTATACCTCCCCGACGGCGCCGGAGCAACGCTGGAAGAGGACGCCCGCGTCAAGCTCTACATGCTCGAGCCCAAGAGCCTGAGCCAGATCCTGCCCTACTTCCACAATCTGGGCCTGGAGGTCCTGGACGAGCGCCCGTTCGAGATCGAAACAGCGGACCACCGCGACTTCTTCCTTTACGACCTGGGCCTGAAGTACCCCGCCGGGGTGGACCCCCTCAAAACGGGGCAGCTGCTCGCCGACTCCTTCGGCGCCGCGGTCTCCGGCGCCGTGGAATCCGACAGCTTCGACCGGCTGGTGCTGCGCGAGGGGATGCACTGGCGCCAGGTCGTCGTGCTGCGCGCCTACGCCAAGTACATGCGGCAAATGGGCAACACGAACTCCTACGGATTCCTGGCAGACACCCTGCTGGCCAACCCCGACGTCAACCGCGGGCTCAGTGCCCTGTTCGAAGCCCGCTTCGATCCCGCACTGGGCGAGGACGCACGCCGCATCAGGCAGGACGAGGTCCTCGCCGGACTGGACGCAGCGATCGAACAGGTCGCAACCCTCGACGCCGACCGGGTGCTGCGGACCTTCAAGAACCTGATCCAGGCGACTCTGCGGACCAACTACTACCAGAACAAGGCGCACCTGAGTTTCAAGCTGAACCCGTCGGCCATTGAGGGCCTGCCGTTCCCGACTCCCATGTTCGAGATCTGGGTCTATTCGCCCCGGGTCGAGGGTGTGCACCTGCGTTTCGGCAAGGTGGCCCGCGGCGGGCTCCGCTGGTCGGACCGCCGCGAGGATTTCCGCACCGAAATCCTTGGCCTGGTCAAGGCCCAGACGGTCAAGAACGCCGTGATCGTGCCCACCGGCGCCAAGGGCGGGTTCTACGCCAAGCAGCTCCCGGACCCGGCCTCGGACCGCACCGCGTGGATGACGGAGGGCATCGAAAGCTACAAGACGTTCATCCGCGGTCTCCTGGACGTGACCGACAACCTCGTGACGATGCCGGAGGGTGAGCAGCTGGTGCCGCCGGCCGCCGTCGTCCGGCACGACGACGATGACTCCTACCTCGTGGTCGCGGCCGACAAGGGAACGGCGTCGTTCTCCGACATCGCCAACGGCCTTGCCGCGGAATACGGATTCTGGCTCGGCGACGCTTTCGCCTCCGGCGGCTCGGTCGGCTACGACCACAAGGCCATGGGCATCACGGCCCGTGGTGCCTGGGAATCCGTCAAGCGGCACTTCAGCGAGCTTGACCTGGACACCCAGTCCGAGCCGTTCACCGTTGTCGGGGTCGGCGACATGTCAGGCGACGTGTTCGGCAACGGGATGCTGCTCTCGAAGCACATCCGGCTGCTCGCGGCGTTTGACCACCGGCACATCTTCCTCGACCCCACCCCGGACGAGGCGGTCTCCTTCGCCGAACGCCAGCGGCTCTTCGAGCTGCCCCGGTCCTCCTGGGACGACTACAACAAGGCCCTGATCAGCGAAGGCGGCGGTGTTTTTGCCCGCCAGTCGAAGTCCATCCCGGTCTCGGACCAGGTCAGGTCCGCGCTGGGACTGCCCGACGGGACCACGAAGCTCAGCCCGCCCGAACTGCTGCGCGCGATCCTGCTGGCGCCGGCCGACCTCCTCTACAACGGCGGAATCGGTACCTACGTCAAGGCCAGCACGGAAACCCATTCCGAGGTCGGCGACAAGGCCAACGACTCCATCCGTGTCGACGGCCGCGACCTGCGCGTGAAGGTGGTCGGCGAGGGCGGCAACCTGGGCATGACACAGCGTGGCCGCATCGAAGCCGCCCTCCAGGGCGTCATCCTGAACACTGATGCAATCGACAACTCCGCCGGGGTGGACTGCTCCGACCACGAGGTCAACATCAAGATCTTCGTGGACCGGATGGTGGCCGCGGGGAAGCTCGATCCTGCGGAGCGATCGGAATTCCTGGCCTCGATGACCGACGAAGTCGGCCGGCTTGTGCTGGAGGACAACATCGACCAGAACATCCTGCTGCTCAATGACCGGATGCGGGTCTCCGAATGGAGCCCCAGCTACGAACGCCTCATGGACTGGCTGGAGAAGTCCGCCGACCTCAAGCGCGACCTGGAAGCGCTGCCGACGACGGCGACGCTGCGGGAGAGACTGGAGCAGGGCCAGGGTTTGACCTCGCCCGAGCTGTCCGTACTGGCGGCCTACGCCAAAATCGAACTCGCCTCGGCGCTCCGGGACAGCGACTTGTCCGAGGACCCGTGGTTCCGGGCGACCCTGCGGAACTACTTCCCGCAGCAGTTGCGGGACAGGTTCGATGCGGACCTCGACACCCATCCGCTGCGCCGCGAAATCATCGCGACGGTGGTGGCGAACGACATGATCAACATGGGCGGCATCACCTTCGCGTTCCGTGCCATGGAGGAAACCTCGGCCTCTGAGGCCGCCGTCGCCAAGGCCTTCGTGGCCCTCCGTGAAGTCTACGAACTGGACATCATGGTCGGGGAACTCAACGAGCTGCCCGCGTCCTTCCCGACGGAGCACTGGAGCACTGTCCACCTGGATATCCGCCGGCTTCTGGACCGGGCCGTGCGGTGGGTCCTGAGCCAAAGCAACGCCTCCCGGCCCATTGCCGAGACCGTTGCTGAGTTCAAGCCGCTGATGGATCCGATGCGGGCACGCCTGCTGGACTACCTGCGCGGCGACGACCGTGCCCGGGTGGCCGAATGGCTTGAGAAGGCGCGCGGCTGGGACCTGCCCGAGGATCTGGCGCACCGTTGGGCAGAACTGTTCGAAAGCTTCGTGCTGCTCGACATCGCCAAGATTGTCCACGTCAGCCCCGAACCCGTCGAGAACATCGCCCATGTGTACTACACCGTGTTCAACCGCTTCCACGCCGACTCCCTGCTCGAACGCATCACCAAGCTGCCCAGGAAGGACCGCTGGCAGGCCCTGGCCAGGGCGGCCCTCCGTGACGATCTCTATTCGACCGTTTCGGATATGACGACGGCGGTGCTGGAGACAACGCCTCCCCAGATGCCGGCGGAGGAACGGCTTGCGGCCTGGGAAAGCCAGAATGTTGAGCAGCTGGACCGGGCGAAGAGCATGTTTGAAGAGGTGAACGCCCTCGAGGCCGATGACATGGCCTCGCTGTCGGTAGCATTGAGGCTCTTGAGGTCAATCGTTCGACGCTAGGCAGCTGCCGCTCCCGGCGTCGCAAATGGAGGTGCTGTGGCAATCTTTACGGACCCTATCAGGGAGCATGCTGATTTCGGGCCGGGGGATGCCGAGTGGCTGCACCTCCTCGTCGGCGACTGGCAGATGGTCGCTGACCTGGCGTTCGCCGACCTGGCGCTGTGGTTTCCGCACCCTGAATTCGGCTACGTGGCGCTTGCCCACGTCCGCCCCTCCACCACGCATACGGTGTTCCACGCCGACTTCGTGGGGGAGGGGATCAGGTCGGACCTGTTGCCGCTCGTCAACAAGGCGTGGGAGAGCCGAACGATCGAGCGCTCCAACGAGACCAACTGGAGCAGCGACATGGCCCTCCGGGTCGAGGCCGTGCCGATGGTCCGGAACGGCCGGACGCTGGCCATCGTCACGACCCATATGGACCTCTCCAGCTCCCGCATGCCGTCGCGGCTGGAGCTGACCTACCGGCAGTGCGCCTACGACCTGCTGCGGATGGGGACGCTGGGGCTGTGGCCGGACTTCGCCTCGCCCACCGGTTCCCGCCGCGGCGCGCCCCGCGTCGGTGACGGCCTGATCAGGCTCGACGCCGAGGGCATCGTCCAGTACGCGAGCCCCAACGGCGTCTCGGCCTTCCGGCGGCTCGGTGACGGCGAGTCGCTCGAGGGCCGGAGCCTGGCCGAAGTAACGGCGGGCCTGCTCAAGGACCGCCGCCTGGTGGATGAGACCCTGCCGCTCGTGGTCACGGGACGCATGCCGTGGCGCAGTGAAATAGAGTCCCGCGGGGTCAGCCTGTCCCTGCGTGCCATTCCCCTGCGGGATGAACAGCAGCGCTTTGGTGCCCTGGTGCTCTGCCGCGACGTCAGCGAGCTGCGGCGCCGGGAGCTGGAACTCGTCACGAAGGACGCCACGATCCGGGAGATCCACCACCGGGTGAAGAACAACCTGCAGACCGTTGCCGCGCTGCTTCGGATGCAGTCACGGCGCATGGTCAGCGACGAGGCCAAACAGGGACTCGAGCAGGCCATGCGGCGGGTGGCCACGATCGCCCTCGTGCATGAGACGCTGTCGCAGGGCCTGACCCAGAGCGTGGACTTCGACGAGCTCATCGGCCGCCAGTTCCGGCTCTCAGCCGAGGTTGCGTCCCCGTCGCAGCAGGTTAAGACCGCACGTTCCGGACTCTTCGGCGAACTGCCGAGCGACTTCGCCACCCCGCTGGCCCTGGTGATCAACGAGCTGGTGACGAACGCCGTCGAACACGGCCTGGAGGGCCGCACCGGAACTGTCTGGCTGATCGCGGACCGCTCCGAAAGCGAGGACGGCGAGGAGCTGCTCACGGTGACGGTGGCGGATGACGGGGTCGGCATTCCCGCTAAACCCTATGTGGAGGGACTCGGCCTGCAGATTGTGCGCACCCTGGTGACCAGCGAGTTGGGCGGCAGTATTCAGTGGAAGGCCAGGGAGGGCGGCGGAACGGATGTCCAGATTGTCTTGAGCCTGGCCAAACCGTAGCTGACCGGCCGGCCGGCGGTCGGCCCGTGCCTGTTGCGGCGGTTAACCGGCGATGGCCGCAGACTGAGTCTGCGGCCATCGCTGTCCTGCCGGTGAAAGTGGGCCGCCGGTGTCGCCGGCGTCAGGATTCTTGTGTCAGGAACCTTGTGTCAGGAACCTTGTGTCAGGAGGCGCGGCGGGCGCGGGCTGCGCGGCGCTTCAGGGCGCGGCGCTCGTCTTCGCTCATGCCGCCCCACACGCCGGCGTCCTGTCCGGACTCAAGGGCCCACTGAAGGCAGGTGTCGACGACAGGGCATCGACGGCAAACACTTTTGGCTTCCTCGATCTGCAGGAGGGCAGGACCGGTGTTTCCTACGGGGAAGAAAAGCTCCGGGTCCTTGTCAAGGCACGCTGCGCGGTTACGCCAATCCATGCTGATCAGTCACTCCATTCCTGGGAACTCGTTAAATGCCTTTGTGAAATTATTCACTAGAGGCTTCATAAGAAAGGGGCCCTCTGGGGCCCCCTCGGTCATCTGGATTAAGCGTGTCATGTTAACGCTGTGTAAACAAGGGGTACTTGGCTGCAAAATACCTTGGGATCGTGAGCGATGCATCACATTGGCTGGCGGCTGCCTCACATCTAGACGACTATGTCCGGTACTGTGCCAGTGTGTCAAGAGCCTCTGAAAACCCCTCCGAACCTCCCCGCGACGGCGATACTGCGGGGTCCCCCGCAGGCGGGGCCGGCGCCGGCGCACCCGCCCGGCCCGCGGGAATCCTGGTGATTGCGGTCATCGTTGCACTGGAAGCGACGGCGCTGCTGGTGGCAGCCATCTGGTATGGAAGCCAGCTGCTGACCGGGGCCCCCGTGCTTTCGTTCTGGGGCGCGGTGTTCACGCTGGGGCTCCTCCTGGCCTTCTCCGCATGGCTCTTTGCAGTGTCGACCTTCCTGTTCCGCGGCTACCGGTGGCCGCGTGCCGGCGCGCTGGTGGCGCAGCTCTTCACGCTCACTATCGGCTTTCCCACGATGTCGGGCGGATACCCCGTGGCGGGCCTGGCCATGCTGGTGCCCGCGGTTCTCGCCATCATTTTGCTCTTCGACAAGCGTGTCATCGCGTTCGCGTCACGTGCCGGCGGGGCGCCGCCCGCACTTTAGGCCGCACTCTCGCCGGAGCCTCACGGACTGCAGCTGCCGTCTGCGGCAGGGTCGAACGCCAGCTGCACCGCCTCCGCCCGCCCGTCCGAAATCAGCACTGCGCGGCCCGGGGGAGGGCTCTGCTCGAGTTCGAACCTGACCCCGAAGAGGTCTCCGTCCATCAGCGTCCTCGGGGCGATCAGGACCCCCCGACCCTGGCCAACCGCAATCTGCGTCAGCGGTAGCCGCTGCCGAACAGCCGGGTTGAAGCCGGCGGTCAGGACCACGGGCCATCCGAGGCTGTTTAGCAGGAGCAGCCGGCTGTTCGTTTCGGGCGACTGCAGATCGAGGTCGTCCATCAGGAGAATCGCCGTGGGGTCCAGTGCCCCGGCGAGGGCGGCGTCATGGGTCCCTGACCAGTAACGCTCCGGATCGGTCGCCGCCGGGGGCCGGAGCCAGCTGGCTGCCGGATTGAGGCCAGGAAGGGCCGACAGCAGCGAGCTCTTCCCTGAAGCATGGCCACCGAGGACGGCAAGAACGGCGCCGGGAGGCAAATGGAGGCCCGCCGGGAGGAGTTCGTCGCCTCCGACCCCGAGCAACAGATGGTCAGGCAGGGGAGGAGGCTTCGAAGCCGGCGGGGTGCCGGCAGGGTCTATGGCGGCGCCGCCGCTGCCTCCAAGGCCTGGCCCCGCCCGGGAGCGGACGTCGGCGACCGTCACCCTTTGAGGCAGGGGTTCGATGCGGAACGGCCGGGTCCGCGCGGCCGGGATGGCCTCGCCCCGGATGGGCTCGTCCCGGATGGCCGGGGGAACAGGCTCGAAGAGCTGTCCCACGTGCCCGGACAGCGACGGCGCGATGGAGATTGGCCCAAAGGCGACAACCCGGCTCGCAGCCGCCTTGATGGCAGGCAGCCGGGGCCAGGCGAGCCGCCCCTCCTCCGTTGAGCCGGCGGGCAGGAAGACCCGGTTCGGAATGGCCGCGAAGAACCGTGACGTCACGAGCTCGCGTTCCCCCGCCACAAGTACCGTGATCCCTGCCCGTGCGCCGTCGCGAACGATGTCCAGGACCAGATCTTCGGCCCAAGCCAGCGGGCCGGATCTGAACGCCGATACCCAGGACCCCCAGCCGCACAGGGCGAGGACGAGGGCAGGCGGGTCTGCCGTACCGGTGGCGCTCAGGCGCCGGGCCATTTCTTCCGAGATGCGCTCCAGCACCCGCGCTGCCCGGCGGAGTTCGTGCAGCCCGGCAACTGCCCCGACCCTGGAGGCGCTGATTACGGCACTGAATGCACCGGCGGCGTCCAGGATGTATACGTGCGATTCGTCATCGCAGGTCACGAGCTGATCCACGATGAGCCGAAGGACGGCATCTGCACCTCCGTTGAGCCCCGGGATCAGACCCAGGTGGCCGTCTGTGCCCGGATGCCAGCCGAACTCGGCGACGCGTTGCTCCCCGGGAAGGTCCAGCAGCCCCAGCCTGATCCGGTTGCGGCGGCCGTCCGCGGGAAACGGCGCGTTCCCGGGGAGGGGCTCTGCGACGGGGCGGCCCGGTTTCCCCCGGCCGGTCGCCACCCACACGGCCGCCACTGCTTCCGTCAGCCGAGTCAACGCCGCCTGCGACGGTGGCGGGGTGGTGCCGTCCGCCTGGTCAGGGAACGGACCCGCCGGCGCGCCGTTGAGGAATTCCATCGCCTCCATCACAGTTGGGCTGCCAGGCATCTCTCGCAGGGGCGGCGTGACCGTGGCCGTCTGGAACTCCTCCGGCGCTTCGTTCCCGCGGACCAGGTAGGCGCGGCCCGGACGCGTAATCGGGATAGCTGCCGCCAGCCGGGAATTGATGATGTCGATGGATTCCAGCTCGGACTGGACCCTCAACGCGATGCAGCTGGTCACGTTCGCACGGATGTCCGCGGAAACGGCGCCCTGGGGTCGCTGGGTTGCCATGATGAGGTGTATCCCCAGGGAGCGGCCGATGGCAGCAATCCGCATGAGCTCGGCAAGCGCTTCCGGTGCCTCATCAACCAGCATCCGGAATTCGTCGATGATGATCACCAGATGGGGAAGTGGCTGCCCCATGGGATCAAGTGACTCGTAGCCCGGGAGATCCGCGGCCCCGTACGCGGCGAGGAGCTCCTCCCGGCGGCGGACTTCGGCCCGCAGGGATGCCAGGGTGCGGGTCACCTCATCAAGGTCGAGATCCGTGAGGAGTCCGACGCAGTGGGGAAGGCCAGCCAGCGGGCGCAGGCCCGAGCCGCCCTTGAAATCGATGAACAGCAGGTTGACGCGCTCGGGTGGATGGGCCGCCGCCAACCCCGCGGCCAGGGTCCGCAGCAATTCCGATTTGCCGGATCCTGTGGTGCCCGCCACCAGGAAATGGGGACCGTCCGTCGTGAGATCCAGCCGCAGCGGGCCGGAACGTCCGATGCCGATCGCGACTGGAAGGCCGCGCGCGATCGCGGATGCGGTCCAGCGCAAGGTGATGTCCGCCGCTGAGACCGGGATCAGTGCGCCCAGGGAGCAGGCACCGGGGAGCCCCGCCGGGGGAGTTGACTCGGGGGCTCGTGCCCCCAGACCGCGGCAGTTGCGGTCGAAGACGCCGGCGGGAACGAGATCGGGAATGAACTCCAGCGAGGAGTCGGCCGATGAAAGCCGCGCGGTGCGCTCATTGAGCACGATGGCAGTACCGGCTGCCGGAGCCGCCGCAGGATCGCCGGAACAATCGAGCACCTGCCAGCCGTGGCTTAGCGCTGCGGCGCATAGTCCGGCGGTTCCCCGGGCCGTGACGATGAGCAGCACGCCGCGCTCATAGCCCGGCCCTGGGCCTGCGGCAAGGGTTTCAAGCGTGGACCCCTCCGGTGCGGAGAGAATTACGGACGGCAGGAAGCGCGCGGCAAGCAGCGGTGGGGTGGGGCCGTGAATGAGGATCCTGGTTCGCCGGGCTGCGGTGTAGCCGGCAAGCTGCAGCACGATGGACCTGACCATTTCCGCCACAGCTGGCTCCGGGCCACGGAGAGTCGTCACCGATATTCCGGGATCAAGGGTTACCGGCATGAGTCCAAGCAGCGGAGGCCGAAAACCGGAATCCGGCGGCTCCACCCTGATATTCGCCCTTTGTTGTGCCTGTCCCAGCCGTAACCAGACGGGGCCCGTTGGCGTGGCAGACACCTTCGGAGAGCCGGGTTCGGCCGAAGAACCTGCAAGGGACAGTACACCGGCGGATGGTGCGGCCCGCCGTCGTCGGTCCTTGTCCGCACGCACGGCCGCGGCGACAGCCGCCCTCAGCTCGCCGCGCTGCCTTCGGCCCGCAACGACGGGCACCAGAACCGAAACCGCGGACACGGCGGTGAAGGCCAGGAAGATCCACATGCCCGTCAGGACGGCCAGGCCCACACCGATGGCCAGAGGCAGAACCGCAGCGAGCAGGAAGGCCGCCTTGTTGCTGTGAGCCGTGGGATTGCTGACCACCAGCGGTGCCGTGACATCGGACCCGGCATCGCCGGTGATGCCGGGAGTACCGCCGAAAACAAGGGACATTGACGAGCCGCCGCAGTGAATCATGGAGTCCGTGGAGATTGTCGCCGTCGGTACTTTCCTTCCGTCGACACGAATCCCGTTGGCACTCCCAAGATCGAGGAGGGTGACGGCGGCATCAGTGACGTCGAGCAGCGCATGTTCCCGGGACAGCTCGGCATCCGGGATGACAATCTCCGTGCCGCTGCGTCCGATTCGGAACCGCCCGCGCCGCAGCGGAAAGATCAAACCGGCGCCCGGCCCGCTGTGCACGGCAAGTACCAGCGGTGCTACATCGTGGACAGTGGACGGCACGGCGCCATCCACCAGCACGGCGCCATTAACGAGGGGGCGCTCGCCGACTTTCAACGCAGCCACCGGGACCCTGGCCACCGTCAGCTCCCCGGTCCCGTAGCGCGAGGAGATGGCCGCCTGAAGTTCCACGCCGGGGCACCCGGCGGGTACTTCGACGGCCAGCTCCAGAGGCCCGGAAATGAGTGCGGACCCCGGAGCCGGAACCAGGGTGCAGTGCAGCATCATTAAGGAAGAATCCTTTCCCGCGGCGTCGTTTGAGTCCCACGCTAGGCGTGGATGCGATGGCGGGGTGCAGGGGATTCGGGCTATGTGGAAAGCGGCACAGTCCTCGGGGGACGAACCAACGATAGGGCCGCCGGCGGGCCCGGGCGCTGGCCGCGATTCGCCGGTTCACACCCCGCCTCGGGTAGGCTAAAGCAGCAGACAATGCGCAAAATTGCGCTGCCCGCATTCGAACCAGGAGAGTTTGTGACCGCTGACCTCGTCATCGTAGGGTCGGGCTTCTTTGGCCTGACAATCGCAGAACAGGCCGCCACTGAGCTGGGCTTGAAGGTCGTAGTCATCGACCGCCGACACCACATCGGCGGCAATGCCTACAGCGAAAAGGAAGAGCAGACCGGCATCGAGGTGCACCGGTATGGTGCACATCTATTCCACACCTCGAATGAGCGGGTCTGGGAGTACGTGAACCGTTTTACGACGTTCACCAACTACGTTCACAAGGTGTACGGCGTCCACAAGGGCGAGGTCTACTCCCTGCCGATCAACCTGGCGACCATCAACCAGTTCTTCCGCGCCAACCTGACCCCGGGCCAGGCCCAGGAATTGATCAAGGAACAAGCCGGGGAACTTGCCGGGACCGATCCGCAGAACCTGAACGACAAGGGTATCCAGCTCATCGGCCGTCCGTTGTATGAAGCCTTCATCAAGCACTACACCGGCAAGCAGTGGCAGACGGACCCCAAGGACCTGCCCGCAGGAATCATTTCCCGCCTCCCGGTGCGCTATAACTACGACAACCGCTACTTCAACGACAAGTACGAGGGCCTCCCGACCAACGGCTACACCGCGTGGATCGAGAAGATGGCGGAGCACCCGAACATTGAGGTCCGGCTGAACACGGACTTCTTCGACGAGTCGCACGAGTACAGCAAAGGCAAGGTCGTCGGAAACATCCCTGTCATCTACACGGGCCCCGTGGACCGGTACTTCGATTTCGCTGAGGGCGACCTCTCCTGGCGCACCATCGACTTTGAAGAAGAAGTGCTCGACGTCGGCGACTTCCAGGGAACGTCGGTGGTCAACTACAACGACGCCGATGTGCCCTACACCCGCATTATCGAGCCGCGCCACTTCCACCCGGAGCGCGACTACCAGACGGAAAAGACCGTCATTATGCGCGAGTTCTCCCGCGCGGCGGAGAAGGGCGACGAGCCTTACTACCCGATCAATACTCCTACGGACCGCGAACGACTGCTCAAGTACCGCGATCTGGCGGCCGCCGAGAAGGACGTCCTGTTTGGCGGCCGGCTGGGCACCTACAAGTATTTGGACATGCACATGGCCATCGGGTCCGCGCTGACCATGTTTGACAACCAGATCCGCCCGCATTTTGAGGGCGGCGCCAAGATTGAAAGTGGAGGGGTCGACGCATGAGTGCCGCGGACGAAACGAAGGATTGGACGCGGATCCAGCGGGTCATCCTGCCCTCCGCCGATCAGACGGACACCATCCCGCTGTACGTGGATGCGGGTCCCGCCAGCGGCATCCGGCTGCGGGAGAACGATGAATTGGCGCGCTCCCCGAAGCTCCCCGAAGACAAACTGCAGATGTTCAGTTCGGGAAGCCGCCAGGCGCACTTCGAGGACTTGCTCTCGCGGGAGTCCATGCGTGTGCGGTCCGGTGAGCAGATCTCCTTCGGTACCTATTTCAACGCGTTCCCTGCAAGCTATTGGCGGCGGTGGACCTCTGTCCGCGATATCCGGCTCGTCGTAAAGACGAGCGGAAGCGGAGCGATCACCGTCTACAAGTCCAATGCCCGCGGCTCCGTGCAACGTGTTGACGGAAAGCAAGTGGACGGCGATTCAACCTCGATATTCGAGCTGTCCCTCAAGCCGTTCGGCGATGGTGGCTGGTACTGGTTTGACTTGGCCGCCAGCTCCACGGACCTGGTGCTGGAGTCCGGACAGTGGGAAACCCCGGACCATGTGAACCACCGAGGCCAGGTGACACTGGAAATCACCACAATGAACAAACCCGATTTCTGCCTCAACAACGCCCGGATTCTCTCTGACAACCTCGACGTCCTCAACGATGTCAAAGAGATCCTGATCGTGGACCAAGGGACGCAGAAGGTCGAGGACCAGGTCGGTTTCACTGAGGTCCAGGAAGCACTCGGCGGCAAACTCCGGGTCATCAACCAGGCCAACCTGGGCGGTTCCGGCGGCTTTGCCCGCGGCATGTACGAAGCGGTAGAGAATGGCAGCGACTATGTGCTTCTGCTCGACGACGATATCGTCGTCGAGCCCGAAAGCATCGTTCGTCTCCTGACATTCGCCGACTACTGCCGGAAGCCCACTATCGTCGGCGGCCACATGTTCGACCTTTACAGCCGCAGCGTCCTGCACACCTTTGGCGAGGTCGTCGACCCCTACCGAATCGTGCCGGCTCAGCCACATGCCGACATGGAACTCCGCCACGATTTCAGCGTCGCCAACCTCCGGCAGACCGCCTGGCTGCACCGCCGAGTGGACGTTGATTACAACGGCTGGTGGATGTGTCTGATCCCAACGCAGGTGATCAAGGAGATCGGGCTTTCCCTACCGTTGTTCATCAAATGGGACGACGCCGAATATGGTCTGCGTGCCCGGGAGGCGGGCTTCGCGACGGTATCGTTGCCGGGTGCTGCCGTGTGGCACGTATCTTGGGCCGACAAAGATGACATGGTCGGCTGGCAGTCATACTTCCATGAGCGCAACAGGCTGATTACAACGCTTATTCATAGCCCTTACCCCAAGGGTGGCCGTGTCTTGAGGGAGTCGGTTCAGGCCGATGTAAAGCATCTTGTCTCCATGCAGTACTTCACTGAGCACGGCCGGATCGAGGCTTTGAAGGACATCTTCAAGGGGCCCGATGATCTTCACCAGGTTCTGGCCACCCGCCTACCGGAAATCAACGCACTGAAGTCCGAGTACCCGGACGCCCAGCTCAAGGACGACGTCGACGACTTCCCGGCGCCGAAATTGGGTCGCGGACCCATGGGGGGCGCCCCAATCGGTATGCCGCGCAAGAAAGACCTGGTTCCCTGGGGAATCAAGACAGTTTCGCGTCAGCTGGTCAAGACTCCTGCGCCGGAAAGCGCCGAGCGTCCGCAGGGATTCCTGGCCCACCGCGACAACCGGTGGTTCCGGCTTGCGCACTACGACAGCGTCATAGTGTCCAATGCAGAGGGAACGGGGGCCTCCTGGTATCGGCGGGACCCCAAGAAGCTGAAGTTGATGCTGACTGAAGCAACACGCCTGCATCTCCGGCTTTACCGCGAGTGGGACAAGCTGGCTGAACAGTACCGCGCCGCCGTTCCCGGGATTACCTCAATGGCAGCCTGGAAAAGGACGTTCGACGCCGACGCCAAGGACCGCAACTAGATGGCCGGACAAGTCGACCAACTCGTAAAACCCGGAAGCGGCCGCGGACTGCTCGACGTCTACGGTGACCGGTTCCTGCTGAAGCTGCTCGTACGCAAGGAAATCAAAATCCGTTATCGCGGATCAGTGCTCGGGCTGATGTGGTCCTATGTGAAACCACTGATGCAGTTCCTGATCTACTTCATCGCGCTGGGCATTTTCCTGAATCTTGAGCACGGGACGCCCAACTACGCGATCTACCTCTTTTCGGGCATCGTCCTGGTCAACTTCTTCACGGAGTCATTGTCCAATGCCACCCGATCCATCGTTGACAACCGCGATCTGATCCGAAAAATCTACTTGCCGCGGGAGCTATTTCCGGTGGCAACGGTCTGGGTATCGGCCGCCCACTTCCTGCCCCAATTGCTGGTGCTGGTCGCAGCGTGCTTGTTTGTAGGTTGGACTCCGTCGATCCTGCAGATAGCCGCCGCGGTCCTGATCTTCGTCATGGTGGCAGTGCTGGCCACCGGCCTCGGCCTGATGTTCGGCGCCGTCAACGTCTACTTCCGAGACTCCGAGAACATCGTGGACATGATCGTCATGGTTGTCACCTGGGCTTCTCCGGTGCTCTACGTATGGACCATGGTCGAGCGTGTCATGGGACAGTGGTTCTGGGTCTACATGCTGAACCCGATGACGACCGCCGTCGGTGTCTTCCACTGGACGTTCTGGGAGCCGACGCTGAAGGCTGACCAGATGGTCAGCGACACCATGCCTCCGGACCTGCTGACCTTCTGGCTCCCTGTTTCCCTGCTCACCTCCGTCGCTATTCTGTTCCTTGGTCAGCTGATGTTCCGCCGGCTTTCCGTCCACTTTGCACAGGAGCTCTGAATGACGAAGCACGGCCACGTCGCCATCAGCTGTATTGGCGTCCGCAAGCAGTTCGTTCTGCGCCACACCCGGTCCCTCAAGGAGGCTCTGGTCTGGTTGGTAAAAGGGCGCAAGGGGGACCTGTCGAAAAAATTCCTCGCGCTCGACAACGTATCGCTTGAGGTCAAACAGGGCGAAACTGTGGCCCTCATGGGGCTCAACGGTTCCGGAAAGTCGACTCTCCTGAAGCTGATCTCCGGAGTCCTGCAACCTGACGGCGGCACGGTGCGGACCCGGGGGCGCGTGGCCGGGCTGATTGAAGTCGGCGCAGGCTTCCACCACGACCTCAGCGGCCGGGACAACGTCTACCTCAACGGCGCCATCCTTGGTATGTCAGAGAAGCAGATCGATGAGATGTTCGATTCCATCGTCGAATTCTCCGAGATCGGAGAATTCATTGACACGGAAGTGAAGTTCTACTCCTCGGGAATGTACCTGCGCCTGGCGTTTTCCATTGCGGTACACACAGACCCTGAGGTCTTCCTGATTGATGAAATCCTCGCCGTGGGCGACGAGCCGTTCCAGCGCAAGTGCATCGCCAAGATCAAGGAACTTTCGGAAATGGGGAAGACCCTGTTTGTGGTGAGCCATGACCTGGATCTGGTCGCCACCGTGTGTGAACGGGGCGTCCTGCTCGAACACGGCAAGGTGGTCATGGACGCTGAAGTGCACGAGGTCGTAGACGAGCTCCGGCGAAGGTCTTCGGTGGGTTAGCCCTTCCGCGTGGGAAAACGGCGGTCGATGCAAATTCGGGGAGATTGGCGCCCGAGACCGCAATCGTGCCGTCAGAAACTGATCTGAGCCGCCAGAGCCTCAAGAACCTCTCGTCCCTTCGCCTTATCCCACTGGGAAGACGACGAGGGCAGCGCAACGAGCACGCGCGTGGACCGAACTCCCGCCACCACCGTAAGAACGTACTCAGAGGTTCCGGACAACCGGTTCACTGCAAACCTGGCCCGTTCCCCCAGGCCAGGGACATCCTCCGGTTCTGTCATTAGTTTGAAGGGGTCGTCGGCTGCCAGGGACTCGCGGGACGGGTAGGTTGTCACTTCGGTGATAAGGGCGTTTGTTGTCAGGCCGCTTGCATCCAACGCGTTGATGCAGGAATCCTTCTTGACTCCGGCCGTGTCCTGCACCGCGGAAGGCTGTGCACCCTGGAGGTCGGACGCCAGGGTGCCAAGCGCCTTCCTGATGACCTCCGGGCTGAGGACCTGGCAGGCGGTCGCTGACGGTGCCGGAAGCACGGTTCGCCCGTCGTGCGCGATGCTTGGCGTCGGAGTCCCGGTTGTCCGGCCTCCCTGAGTAGATTCCGTTGCGGATCCGTGGCCGGTACAGCCTGCCAGGGCGAGCGCGATAGCGAGCGACGTGCAGGCAACTCCCGCCCGGACCGCACTGTGCGTTTTGCTAGCGGAAAACATCGGCAACGACACCCATCACGATGCGGTCGCCGGGGACGGCGCTGTTCATGAAACGCACCACATCAGGTTCGTTCATAGCGATGCACCCCCAACTCGGATACCGGTTTGCATGCAGGAAGATTGCGAATCCGGCATTCATGACAATGCTCGAATCCGGCTCGCGGTTGTAGTTAATGACGACACCCTGCCGGTAGTCGTGGGCAGGTCGAGTGGCACAATACCACATGTTCTCGTCCGGGAAAATGTCCGCGCTGGACTCGAAGTACCTGTTGTAATTGGCGTTGAGCCGGCCGCCCCACCGAGAGTAGGGGTTCAGGGTCAGGTAGTTGAGTGCAGTGCCCGGGTTGCCGAGCCCGAAAGCATCCGTCACCGTGAAAGAACCCGTTGGGGAGAACTTGTTGATGGTGGGTCCCGAGGCGACCCCGGGCCTCGCAAAGCCGGATTCTCCGGCCTGGGCCCAAGTTGACCATTCATAGGCGTAATGGCCTCCAGATTTCGCACATGTGACAGATGTGACAGGCGACGTGGAGTACTGCTCTGCGATGGCGAACGTGACACGCTGCGCGCCGCCGGTTCCGTAGTTAACTGACCCTCGGTTTATGGCCTCGCAATAGCCACTGGGCGAGATGTAAAGTTTCGGTCCTGAAATTGGTGTCCAGCTTAGGGAGCCATTCTCGAACCACTGTTGGCAACCGCCGCTCCAGCACTTCTCGGTCTCAGTGGGGTACCCCAATGAACCGCTGGGTCCTCCGCGACTCGTCCAAGTGGCGCCTACGGCACCCCAGACGGTGTTTGACCCCGTGGTTGGGGACCAAAAGAGTTGGCCGCCTTGGAAGTTCTGCATACAACCGCCTGCCCGCAATCCGCAGATTTCGGATCCAACGGGGTACCTTAGTCCTCCATTCTGTGCGCCCTGGTTGATGTATGCGGCGCGGTTGGCACCCCAGAGTGGACTGGAACCGGTGGCAGGCGACCATAGCAGTTGACCACCCTGGAAAATCTGGGAGCAACCGCCGTCGCGAAGGCCGCAAATCTCGGCTCCTATCGGATAGTGCAGGCCCCCCGATGCGGCGTTGTGGTTCTTGTAAGCCACAAGGTTGGCACCCCAAACGGGATTGGACCCGGTGGCCGGGGACCAGTAGAGCTGGGCCCCTTGGAAGGCCTGGGAGCAGCCACCATCCGCGAGCCCGCAGATCTCTGGACCTGTGGGGTAGCGCAGTCCACCGTTCTGTGCCCCATAGTTCATATACGCGACGCGGTTTGCGCCCCATACCGGGTTCGACCCTGTAGCCGGCGACCAAAACAGTTCTCCGCCCTGGAACAGTTGAGAGCAACCGCCATCGCGATACCCGCAAATCTCGGCTCTCAGAGGATAGCGGAGACCGCCCCCCTGTGCACCAAAATTCTTGTAGGCGACCAGGTTGGCGCCCCATACTGGCTGGGCGCCGGATATTGCCGACCAGTACACGTTGCCATTCTGGAATGTTCTGTGGCAACCGTCGTCAGCCAGTCCACAGATAATGTCGGCGGTGGCCGCGCCGAGCACGCCGGAGGCTCCGCCAAGGCCCGACCACACGGCGGTAATTGCCGCCTCGGCCCCCGGCGGCGGCGTCACTGCGGTGGCGGCCGCGCCCTCAACCGCTGGCTGTGTTGGCAGAGTCCCTGTGGTTGGAGAATTGCCCGGGGTTACCGTCGGCCGCGGTGACACTGCGAGAGAGCTGTCAGGCGCTGACGGTTTTGGTGTGGCAGTCGCCGGCCCTGTGGCCGGGGGAGTTGTCGCCGGCGGCGTGGGTTCGGGGGTTGCAGTTGGCGACACCGGAATTTCCATGGTTATTGCCCGATGCATCGGCAATTGGCTCGCCTGTGAAGCACCCGCGGACCCGAATATAAGGCCGACAATCGTCAAACCGACGAAGACGCTCCCGGTGACTGGTCGCAATAAGCTCAAAGAATCCCCCAAAATCTAATGGCCCGACTGCTCGAATAGTCCGTGCAGTTTTCTGGAACGCCACGTGTCTACAGCAAACTTCTCAAAGTGTACCTGCCGATCAGGTACATGCAGGGCGGTGGGAGGGATACCGTAAAGAAAGTCGCGCCTAGCGGCATCCGACTATTTCATAGAGCCGCGCGTTGCCGCGTTTCTCCACGAGCCGGAAGGAAGGCCGGCTTTCGAGGTTAGAAATTCCGGTATATGGATGGGATCCGCCGTGTACTTCCAATTTGCCGAAGTCGAGAACCCAGTAGCTTTTCAGTGTACGAACCGCATCGCAGACCGTTGGGTCCGAATCCAGCTGATTCAATCTTCGTTCGATCAGCCTGACAGTCTCAGATGGTTCGCCCAGCATGTGCGGTTCCAATGTTTTTCTGTCGCTCAGCGCGTAAACCAGGGATGCGCCGGTCCATGGATTGCCGATGACGACTTCGTCGGAGGGCACGTGCTCGTCGACTGCAGCCAGCAGTGCTCTCTCGTCCTTTGAGAGCAATTTGGAGTCATCGGTCAACCGATAAGAGTTGGCGCCGTTGCTGACTTCCGGTTCGACCGTCTGGAATTGTGTTATGCCTGCGAAAGAAACCCAGACTAAGGCCACACTTCCCGCGTAGGCGAAGCGCCGCCATGAGCTAGGAAGCGCGCCCAAGATTGCGGTGCCATAGGCTTTGTACCGGCTTACCGCAAGCCCGGCGATCCATACGGCGGCTAGGGCCACCACGGGCACTGTAACAACCGGCAAGAGCGCCGCGATCCGGTTGCTGTCGTTGTACCACCCTCCGGTAAGGAAGGAGCGGAAGCGTCCGAACCACATGCCGCTGACCACAACGTACAGGGCGACGGCGGCCGTGAACGACATCAGGAGGGGCCAAAGCCGCCTCGCTGAAGCAGCAACACACACCCCTGTCACCGTGAGGACGGCGAGAACGACGGGCATGGGGCGGCCCATTCCGGAAGCCGTCACAGCCTCCCCGAAGGCTTGCGATAAGGATTGGATAGGCGGCCAGAAAGCGGCCTCCGCTTCGGGCCTCAGTGCCTTCCAGAAAATATAGGCACCAAGAACGAAGCAAAGCAGCACTGCAAACGGAAGAACACGGGACAATGGTTTCGCGGTCTTTGGTACAAGTGCGGCGTTCCACGTGATGAGGCGCTTCAAGACCCAAGGCGTCCCGAATGCCAGCAATGCCAGGAGGGCGGAGGGGTGTGCAAGTGCTATCCCCGGGACGGTCATTGCCAATACAAGAGCAGAAGAGCCAATTCCATGCCTTTCGGCGTTGCCCGTATCCAGTGCTGAGACGACCAGACTTAAGGCAAACGGCAGGACAGCAGTGGCAAGCATCAGAGGATACAACACGCCAAAGTCCAGCAGCAAATAGGGAAACTGGCTGAAGCCGGCCGCCGCAATTGCCGCAACCCATGTGGCCACGGGGTTTGCCCCCAGAATGCGTCGGGTGAGGTACACGCATCCGGCAGGCCAAATGAGCGCTCCAATGAGCACATTGCAGACATTGACAACGCCGGGAATCGGGAGCGCTGTCAGCTGAACTGTGAGCGAAACGAACGCATGCCATGCGGCCGGATATATGCCCGGGTGCCCGGTACTATCTACGAGGTTACCGATCGTCAGGGACGAGGCAGAGCCCGTGTCAAGAATGAATCTGATGGCATTGAGGTGGAAAACATTGTCGAATGTTTGCGAAATGTTGTCGGGCGATTCGAAGATCGAAATAATTCGAAAACCCACTATTGAGCCGCTGACGATCAGCGACGCCGGGACCAGCCACACGCGTCCCGTAAAAGAAGTCAGGGCCGGAGTCCCGCGGGGTGGCCAAATCCATCGCCGCAGGGCAAGCCCAACAAGGCAGGCAAGTACTGATAAGCCGATGACTGCCAGGATTGACCAGGGAATCCCGGCTGCCGCCGCAAGCACTGCCGATGCACCAATCAGCGAAACGCTCAACGGCCCGGCTCCCGCCCAGAGCATCAAGCCGCGGGCACCAAAGGCATATCCCGCGCCGAGCCCTGGCAGGAGCAGAATGCAGGCCCCTGTCAGGATCGCGGGCACGTAGTCGAACCAACTCATGCTGCTGCCGTCCTATGCCCAGATTCCACTTTCAGCTCCAGCACGCGGTTATCCTATACAAAGAGGCAGTTCCAACGGCGGTGACCAGGCTGAAACCCTTGGCATGGTCGATATTGAAAAGACCATCGTATTGGGCATCCTTTGGATAGCCGTGTTGGAACGGCTGTTGAGTTGACTGCAGGACATAGTGAATGTTTAGCGACCGAACGGCGTCACAGACCTCGGGACGCTTGGAAACCCACCGCAGCGAGCGGGCCACGAGGTCCTTCTCCGGAGTCATGGCCGTGAAAATCTGGTTGAACGTCATGTTTGTGCCTGAATAGAGGTAGGCCAGTCCGCTCCCGTTCCACGGGTCGCCGACTACGAATTCGCTCGGGCCTACGAAGTCGCCCAGCTTCTTGTACAGCTCCAGTTCGTCGGAGGACATCATGGCGGAGGTCGGCGTAATGGCGAAGTTTCTCTTCGCCGAATCAATGGCCGGCTGCGTTGAGACGGCGAAGGACACTCCCAGGACCACCACCGTTAGCAACGCGATGATCAAATTGGCGGCGCGTTTTCGCGGAGTTCGTTTGAGCTCGGGGATGCGGCGGTTGATCGTCTCGGCGAGTGCAGTCGCTCCGGCGACAGACATCGGAAGTGCTACCAGTACAAAGCCCGCAGCCAGGCGGTTGTAGTCGTCATACCAGACACCGGTGAGGAAGGACCGCAGCTCCGACGGCGGGAAGCCCGCGACTGCGACAAATAGCAGGCCGAAGAGCAGGTACGAGGCAACGAACCACCGCTGGGTGTTCTTTTGCCACACAGCAACGGCGCCGATGATGACCAGCGGTGCCACGGCAAAGGATGGAAGGTTCCAGGAATGCGTCACCCACAATGCTTCGCCGATCGCCTGCTGTGGGTTCTGGTAGGGCGGATTGAACTGTATCGCGGACAAAGGCTGGGGGCGTAGGGTCAGCCAGGCCAAGAGTATGACCGTCACCGACAGAGGGGCGACGACCTGCCTCCAACCCAGGCCGCGGAGGCCGCCTTGCAAGGGGAACAGTCGCGACTGCTTCAGCCAAGAGCCGATGATCATGGGAAGAACGAGGCCAAGGACCAGCAGAACGCCGCTGGGGTGGCTGAAGAACATGCCGGGGACAGCGATGAGGAGTAGAGCCGCGACCATTCCCGGGTGGAAGCAGTCCCCGCTTCTCGTCCTCCGGAGGAGAATCACTACCAGGCCGGCTACCGGCAGTACCAGCGCGGTGGACAGCAAGTTCGGATACAGGACGCCCCAGTCCAGCAGGCGGAACGGAAAGGTTCCGAAGCAGGTGATCAGGAGACCCGTTCCGAGGATATAACGCCGGCCGTTTCCGAAGAGCTGGCGGACAAAGAAGACTGCGCCCAAGGGCCAAACCAAGGCACCGATGATCAGGTTCAAAGCAATGACGGATTCCGGAATTGAAGCACCGGAGGCCGTCGCGATCAGTGCAGCGAAGGAATGCCATGCTGCGGGGTAGGCAGACGGAGGGCCGCCGTTGAGCCCCAGCGATGCGGAGAAGATTGACCCATCGCCGCTGTCCACCATGTATCTGACAGAGTTCAGGTGAAACACACCATCGGTGGTCTGTGAAATCCAATCCGGTGAGCCGAAGACGTAGATAAGCTCGGCCCCCAGGATAATTGCGGCGACGCCAACTGCGATTGCGATCGTTCCCAAGGGGTTGGGCGCCGTCGCCGGGGGCGCCGCAACGGGCCACCGGCGCTCCACCAGTCGTCGGAGGACGAACGCCGCCGAGCACGCCACACCGACGAACGCGGCGAATCCCAGGAGATTCCAAGGGAGTTTTACTACCCAAAGAAAGGTGGAGGCAACGACAACGAGCGAGGTGGAAACGACCGGCGCGAGACCGATGGCTGCGGCTGCGCGGCCACCGGCCGCACGGACCATCAGGAAGCCCGGGCCGAGGACCAAGGTAGCTGCCAGCAAAGCCGGAAGTATGATCAGCGGCCAGGTCGTTTGCATCGGTTTTTCATCGCTTACTGTTTGCTCTAGGGCATAGATGAAGGGGCTTTTGTTGGCCCTCTACGCCGGGTTACCGAAGTCTGGGTTCCGCTACAATTTCTTTCCGCGTTCCAGCAGTGACATGAGGTAGCCGCCGTATCCGCTCTTCATCAGGGGCTGGGCGCGCAGGCTAAGGTCGTCGTCCGAGAGGAAGCCTTGACGCCAGGCGATCTCTTCGGGGGCGCCGATCTTCAGTCCCTGGCGGTTTTCGACGGTTCTTACGAAGTTCGACGCGTCGTTCAGATCGCTAAACGTTCCGGTGTCCAACCATGCCGTACCCCGCGGGAGGACTTCCACATGAAGTTTTCCTTCGTCAAGGTACTGGCGGTTGACATCCGTTATCTCCAGCTCGCCCCTCGGCGAAGGCTTCAGGGATTTGGCTATTTCTACGACATCGTTGTCGTAGAAGTAAAGTCCAGGGACCGCGTAGTTACTCTTGGGCTTGGCGGGTTTCTCCTCGAGTGAGACAGCCCGTCCTTCTTCATTGAACTCCACCACGCCGTAGGCCTTCGGGTCCGCCACCCAGTAGCCGAATATTGCGCCACCGTCTAGGCCGCTGAAACGCTGGAGCTTGCTGCCCAGGCCTGCCCCGTAGAAGATGTTGTCTCCCAGTACGAGACATACATCGTCGGAGCCGATGTGATCTGCGCCAAGAATGAAGGCCTGGGCCAGCCCATCCGGTGACGGCTGTTCGACGTAGCTAAGGCTCACCCCGAAGCGGCTGCCGTCGCCAAGAAGCCTCTTAAAAGGGACTGCATCCTGAGGCGTCGTCACGATGAGAATATCGCGGATTCCCGCCAGGATCAGGGTCGACAGGGGGTAGTAGATCATCGGCTTGTCGAATACCGGTACCAACTGCTTGCTGATGCCCAAGGTAATAGGGTGCAGGCGCGAGCCTGTTCCGCCCGCCAGTATGATTCCACGCATGCCTGCCATCTTCCCCTGAGCCGGTCGCTTTGACCAAACCGGTAGTCTGGTCATATGCAGAAATTCCTTGTGACCGGCGGCGCCGGGTTCATTGGTTCCAACTTCGTTCACTATGTCGTGTCACACACTGACCACCATGTGACCGTCCTGGACAAGCTCACATACGCCGGAAATTTGGACTCCCTCAACGGCCTTCCGGCGGACCGCTTCCGGTTCGTGCAGGGGGATATCTGCGACGCCGCCGTGGTCGACGGGCTCGTGGCGGCGGCCGACGTTGTGGTCCATTACGCGGCGGAGTCGCACAATGACAATTCCCTGCATGACCCGCGCCCGTTCCTGGACACGAACATCATCGGCACGTACACGCTGATCGAGGCGGCGCGGAAGCACGGCAGGCGCTTCCACCACATCTCCACCGACGAGGTCTACGGTGACCTGGAGCTCGATGATCCGGAACGCTTCACCGAGAACACCCCGTACAACCCCTCCAGCCCGTATTCCTCCACCAAGGCCGGCTCGGACCTGCTGGTGAGGGCCTGGGTGCGGTCCTTCGGGCTGCAGGCGACCATCAGCAACTGCTCGAACAACTACGGCCCGTACCAGCACGTGGAGAAGTTCATCCCGCGCCAGATCACCAACGTGATCGACGGGATCCGGCCCAAGCTCTACGGCAAGGGCGAGAACGTCCGGGACTGGATCCACGCAAACGACCACTCCTCCGCGGTCCTGGCGATCATCGCCCGGGGCCGGATCGGTGAGACGTACCTGATCGGCGCCGACGGGGAAAAGAACAACAAGGACGTCGTCGAACTGATCCTCAAGCACATGGGCCAGGCACCGGACGCCTACGACCACGTCGTGGACCGGCCCGGCCATGACCTGCGCTACGCGATCGACTCCACCAAGCTCCGCACCGAGCTCGCCTGGGAGCCGCGGTTCTCCAACTTCGACGCCGGCATCGAGGACACCATTGCCTGGTACCGGGACAACGAGGACTGGTGGCGCCCGCAGAAAGCCGCGACGGAAGCCAAATACACGGAACAGGGCCAGTAGATTATGCCGATCGAGTTCTCGAAAAAGCTCACCGCGCACGACACCCCGATTCCCGGCGTCGTCCTCTACGACCTTCCGGTCCACGGCGACAACCGGGGCTGGTTCAAGGAGAACTGGCAGCGGGACAAGATGGTCGCCGCCGGCCTGCCGGACTTCCGGCCGGTGCAGAACAACATCTCCTTCAACGAAAAGGCCGGCACCACCCGCGGGATCCACGCCGAACCGTGGGACAAGTTCATTTCCGTCGCCACCGGCCGGATTTTCGGCGCGTGGGTGGACCTGCGCGAAGGCCCCACGTTCGGTGCCGTTTTCACCGCCGAACTCGACGCCAGCCAGGCCATCTTCATCCCCCGCGGGGTCGGCAACGGCTTCCAGACCCTCGAGGACTGCACCGCCTACACCTACCTGGTCAACGACCACTGGTCCGCCGACGCCCAGGGCCAGTACACCTTCCTGAACCTCGCCGACGAGACCGCCGCGATTCAATGGCCCATTCCCTTGGACCAGGCCGAACTCTCGGACAAGGACAAAAACCACCCCAGGCTCGCGGACGTGAACCCGATGCCACCGAAGAAAACCCTCGTCGTCGGCGCCGACGGCCAGCTCGGCAAAGCGCTGCGGAAACTCTACGACGGCGACCCTTCCGTCGAGTTCGCCGGCCGGGCAGAGTTCGACCTGGGCAGTGACGAGGCGTTTAGCGCCCGGAACTGGAAGAACTACTCCACCATCATCAACGCGGCTGCGTACACCGCCGTCGACGCCGCCGAGACCCCCGAAGGCCGCAGGACCGCCTGGGCGATCAACGTCACCGCCGTCGCCCGCCTGGCCCGGGCCGCCGTCGACCACGACCTGGTCCTCGTTCATGTTTCGTCGGACTACGTCTTTGACGGCACCCGCGAGGTCCACACCGAGGACGAACCATTCTCCCCGCTGGGCGTCTACGGCCAAACCAAGGCAGCCGGCGACGCCGTCGTTTCCGTCGTGCCCCGCCACTACATCGTGCGGACCAGCTGGGTGATCGGCGACGGCACCAACTTCGTCCGCACCATGGCCTCCCTGGCCCAACGCGGCATCGAACCAGCCGTCGTCAACGACCAGATCGGACGGCTCAGCTTCACCGGGGACATCGCCGCCGGCATCCGGCATCTGCTCGAAACGGGCGCTGGATACGGCACCTACAACCTGAGCAACGACGGCGAACCACAGTCCTGGACCGACATAGCCGGGGACGTCTACGAACTGTCCGGCAAGTCACGGGACGCAGTCACCGGTGTCAGCACTGAAGAGTACTTCAAAGGCAAGTCTCCGGCGCCCCGACCGTTGAACAGCGCACTCGAGCTCTCCAAGATTTCAGCCTCGGGCTTCCGGCCGAGTGACGGTCAGGTGGCGCTGGCAGCCTACGTCGAAGCAGCGAAGGCCTCCCGCCGTGGGTAGTTCCAATCTGTTGACGATTGCCACGTACGGCCGATCGGGGAGCAGCGCACGCGTACGAATCCACGACTGGCTTGGATATCTGGGTGTTTCCGCCGGGCACTTAAGCTACACGGGACAGGGCAACAACAGCATCTCCACGTTGCTGAAGAACCTGGACAAGGTTTTCGAAGCGGAGGTCTCACTGGCGCGACTGGCGTCGAAAGGTTTCGGCGGGACAGTTCTCATGAGCCGCGAAGCGTCGCCGCTGAGTAACGGCAGGCTGGAAGCCAAGATCCTCCGAGGCGCCGACCGGTCGATCTATGATTTCGACGACGCGATTTTCCATAGCGCGGCACCGTTCCCTTATAGTCTCTGGCCCAAGGACAAGCTGTGGCTGCGGTCGGTTCAGTCTGCCTCGCACATCATCGCCGGAAACGAGTACCTGGCCGAGGAAGCTTCGAAGCACGCGGAAAACGTGACTCTCATTCCCAGCTGCGTGGATCTGGCCGCGTACGCCCGCAAGACTTCGTTCGATCTGCGCCCTGTCCCCACCCTGGTCTGGCTTGGATCCCCAGCCACCGAACCATACCTGGCGGGCATTGCCGACGCGCTCCTGCGCGTCAACGCCGAGACTCCGATCCGGCTGACCGTTATTAGCGCCGGCCAGCGCAGCCTGGGCGCTCTCGATGAAATCGTGGACCGCGTGGACTGGCGCGAGGACAACTTTGGTCAGCTCCTCAAGGAAGCCGATCTCGGAATCATGCCATTGCCGAATGACGAATTCGCTCGCGGAAAGTGCGCTTACAAGCTCCTCCAGTACGGCGCTGCCGGTCTCCCCGTCATGGGCAGCCCGGTGGGGGCCAACGAGCAAGTACTGAAGAAAATGGAAGGGTTTGCCGCATCCGGAACTGCAGCCTGGGTTGCGGGCCTGAGTGATTTCCTGGCATCAACGGCGTCCGAGCGCCGGGCGAGGGGCGAGACTGGCTACAAGGCGATTGCGGAAGGATTCAGCTTCGGGGCATGGACGGATACGTGGCAAAGAGTTGTTGGGGTAAGTGCGACCGCGCAGTAAGCTTCGCCCGTCCCGACCTGCCTCAGTGGACTGGAGCCTCGGACCGCTGGACTTGGTTCTGATATTGGACAAGGAGCAACCAGCCAGCGGACGAGACCGCGCTTGCCGCGACGAAGCCCCAGATGGCACCGGAAAGTCCGCCCAGGAGCAGGCCAAGCATCGGACCGGCAATCGCGCCGACAGTTTGGACGACACGTCCGGCGAATAGTTCACGGCGGGGCAGGTGGTTCCGGGAAGCGATGTAGTAGAAGTGGCCCAGGAAATTCATGGCCACGAAGATTGCGCAGGCAACCGCGAACTCGCTAAGGGAACCAAGCGTCGTAGAAGCCAGCCCGGTTTGAGGGACGATGGCGGCCAACACCACGTAACATCCGGCCGCCATCATTCCCGCGACTCCCATGACGGCGAAGAGGTACCGGCGTCCCGCCAGCACGGGAAGTGTGAGTTGGGCCAGTGTCGGCCGCAGTGGATCAAGGACCAGCTGGACCGGCGTGGCAACACTGGAGATTCCCCGGTAAATGCCGAAGTTCTTAGCACCAAGCAAGGGTGCCAGGACTGCAGGTACCGCATTCGCACCAAGATCCATCAGGAGTGAATCACCCAGCAGCGTGTTGACGACCGTCTTGCGGGCTCGATACCAGGTCACCAGACCGGAACCGGGTGCTGCCTTGGCCGGAAGGAAGAAGAGTGCGCCGGCCAGGCTGGAGGTGGCCCATGCCAATGTGACCGTGAAGAGGTCATCACCAATGGGAAAAATGCGGAAGACGATGAACGTCGCGGCAAAGACAGCGATCGTTGATGAGTCCGAGCCTACCGGCAATCTGCGATGGCCCATCGCCGAGTAGTAGAACCGCCCGCCAAGCCGATAGAGATTGAGCGCCACTGACACAACCAGGAGCAGGGCGATACTCACATCATGGAACACTGCAACTGTCGCTGCACCGGCCGCGACACCTGCAAGCAATGACAGCTGCATCACGGGCGGCCAATAGCTCCTCCAGGCGGACGGCAAACCTGCAACCCCTCTGGTCCTGGCCCAGGAATCACAAATGATCGACAGCTGAAGGGACCAGCCGAAGGCAAACACCAGATATCCGAAGGAAAATGTGCCGTATCCTTCCGGTGGCAGGATGACGAGAGCGGATATTGGAACCAAAGCAGCGGCTAGGGCGCCGACCATCGAGACCAGGAGAAGCTGAATGCGGGTCATCGGACCAGCGACGACAGTAACGCTGCGTATTCGCGGCTCCGTGCTGACCAGTCGAAGCTTTCCACAAGTTCTGCTGAGGCCGGGGTCCAGCCGACATCCAGGAACGAGCGCGTGGCCGCCACCCAGGCTTCTGGCTTGTCCTCAGCGACGATCTTGACGTTCGCCCCGATCTCCGCAAGGTACTCGGCTGCGTTGACGGGGGTGCTCACAACCGCACCCTCGGCCGCGATTGCCTCGAGCAACGTTGTCTGGAAGCCCTCGGACAGGGTGGTGGGGTTAAGGAGGATCCCCCCGTGCAAATAGCCCGCGATCGTGGCAGAGTCCAGAAATCCATGGACGGTGATTCGTCCTGACGCAGGGGAGCCCTTCACCCGGCGGCGCAGCCTACCCATATCGGGCCCGTCGCCGATGAGGTGCAGGTGAACATCCCGGCCTTCGCCGTGAAGGCATTCGGCGGTTTCGATCGCCCGCTCCCAACCCTTGCCCGGGACGATCCTGCCGAGGAAGACGAGATGTCCACTGTGGCCGGACAATGACGATCCGGCGAACCGCTCCGTGTTGATGGCGTTCAGGAACAACGTACTGTCCTTGCCGCCCAGCTTCCTGACGAAAGCCTGCACGGAAGCGGAAATTGCCAGCACCGCGCTGGAACTCCGGAGCACATAGCGTCCGAGGGTGTAGTCGACGGCGCGGCTTGCCAAACCGACGAAAGGGGAGACGCCCGACACAAAGTCAGAGCCGTGCTCCGTGTGGACCACCGGGACCTTCAATGCACGGGCCACGCGTATCCCGACGAAGGACATCGGAAAGAACCTTGTGTGGGTCGAGACGTGGGTGACGCCTTCGGCGCGCAACAACTTCACAAGCTTCCGTTTGGTGCCGGGATAGGGCCACGACATCACACCAGCGAGGGTGGGGCTTGCCGGCAGCCTGAGGACCGTGACCTGGTTGACTTCGGTCCCCACATGATCAGGGTCCAAGGTGACGACCGTTGTCCTGATGCCGAGGTCACTTACTGACTTCGCAAGCGCAGCGACGTGCTGTTCAAGGCCGCCGACTTTTGGTGGGTAGTTATTGACGATGAAGGCGACGTGCGACTTGTCCTCGCCGGGCGAGCGGTCGTAGGGCATGGATCCTCCTCATCCGGCCGGCAAGCCAGATTGGTTGAACTGTGATCGAACACCGGGCGTCGTTGAACGCAGGGAGCGCTGAAGGCAGCGGCCGGGCTAGTTCTGCGAGGTGTTGGCGGCGGACCGCTCTACGGCCAGGTCTTCGTCTGGCTGTGCGGACTTCAGTTCGTCGACCATGACCCGGATGATGGCTACTTCCTCTGCCAGCGCCCGAGCCTCGTCTTCTACCGTCGAGAGTTCCCAGGCCAGGTGCAGGGTGATGCCGACCAGCAGCAGGAGGGCAACCGCAAATATGAGATTCGACGGGACCTGCACCCCTAGGAGCTGGCTGGCCCAGAGCAGGATCTGGGGGAAACCCGAGAGGACCATGGTCACCAGGGACAGGAACAGCCAGAGGATTGCGTACTTTTCACGCAGATGCCCGCGGCGCAAGAGCATGATGACCAGGGACAGAGTCAGCAACGCGATGACGAAAGTGACGATATTACCAAACACGTTCTTAGCCTTCCAGCTTCGTCAGCACGGAGCGTTTCCGCGTCAGAGCCAGAAGGAGTGCGAGCCCGGAGCGGGCCAGGTATATCCCCGATTTGAAGGGATTATTGCTGGGCACTCCGCCCTGGCGGACACGCATTTCAACCGGAACCTGTGTGACCCGGCACCCGGACCGAATGGCCACGACCAAGGAGTCAACAGTGTCCCCGAGGTATTCGGCAGGGTAGTGGTCAAGGTACTGACGTATGGCCCGCTGATTGGCAGCCCGGAATCCGGACGTGACGTCGGTAAGACGTACCTTGGCAAGTCTTGAGATGACGAAAGCGAGAAACTGCATAGCCCATTTTCTGGGGCCGGTCACCTTGTAGGACCCACGCTCGGCGAACCGTGCGCCAATACAAATGTCCGCTGCATCGAGTCCGTCCAACACCTTGGCAATATCGCGGGGATCGTGTTGGCCATCCGAATCGACTTGGATCGCCGCGCGGTAACCCAGGCGGTCGGCATACCTGAAACCGGCGCGCATCGCGCCGCCCACGCCAAGATTGAAAGGCAGCGACAGCACGCGCGCGCCGGCCTGCATTGCAACCGCTCGGGTCGAATCCGTGGATCCGTCGTCGACGACCAGGAGGTCGCAATCCGGTGCGTACTTCATGACTTCTCGGATGGTGTCTGGGACAGCTATCTCTTCATTCCAAGCAGGCATGATGATAAGGGCCCGTGCGTTAGTAATTGACATCGTCCTCATCATATCAATGTTGGAGCCGATGAATTTTCGGGTGTGCTTGATCAACTTGACGCCGGCAGATTCAGCCGAGGAGTGTGCCCCCCGTAAAGCGCTGGGTGCAGAAGGTTGAGCAGACGGCATCGGCTATTGCGTATCCGTAGATTCCGCCTTGGCCGCCGGCTGTCCAGTAGGCGGTGCGGATGGTGCCGGTTACGGTGCGTGTTCCGTTTTGGGGTGTGATGTAGATGGTGCCGCCCTGGAAGTCTTGTTGGCAGCCGCCTCCAACGAGGCCACAGCGTTGGTCTGTTGTGGCGTAGCCCAGGGCGCTTCCTTGGCCGCCGGTGGTCCAGTAGGCGGTGCGGATGGTGCCGGTTACGGTGCGTGTTCCGTTTTGGGGTGTGATGTAGATGGTGCCGCCCTGGAAGTCTTGTTGGCAGCCGCCCCCAACGAGGCCACAGGTGAAGTTCGACACCGGGAGTCCGAGTGTGCCGGCCGTCGCACCATCCGCTGTCCACCGCTCGGCAATGCCGCCTGACACCGCGATATTGGCGCCGGAACTAGTAGTGACAATGAACCCGGTTTCGAACCTCTGCAGGCAGGAACCTTGGCTGAGTCCGCATGTCCTGTCCCCAACGGGATAGCCCAAGGCGCCGTCGTGTCCCCCGAAAGACCAGTAGGCTCCGCGCGTCACGGCAGGTACGGAGTGCGTTCCGGTTCTCGCCGCGGAGTAGAAGCTTCCGCCCTCAAAGTCCTGGAGGCAGCCGGAGTCCCGCAACCCGCATACTTGGTCCGACGCTGGATATCCGAAAACCCCGGTTTCATTGCTGGCGGCCGCCCAGGCTTCCCGGATAGTGCCGACAACTGCATGCTCTCCTGTAGCTGGGGATGTGTATATGTTCGCATTCTTGAACTGCTGGACACAGCCCGATCGGACTAATCCACAAATCTGTGTGACCGCCGGATATCCAAGTACGCCGCCCTGACCGAGCAAGGACCAATACTTTGCCCTGATCGGATTGACTACGGCGACCGTTGGCCCCGACGGAACTATGTAATAAGACCCTTTCTGAAAGTCTTGGACACAGCCGCCCCCTACCATTCCACAGACCTGCGGAGATACCGGGTAGCCGAGAGGTCCGAGTTCGGCGCCCGTAGCGTTCCATTGCGTTCGGATAGGGTCGGCCACGACTCGGATCTGCCCGTCGAAAGTCCGGTATATGGAACCGATCCCGTGGTGCCGCACACACGCATCTTGGCTCAGCCCACAATGGATGGCTGTGGTCGGGGCATCCAGGCCATAGTAGGTCGCAACATCATTGAATTGCTGCAATAGTCCCTGCGGATAGCGGCCAAGTGCAAAAGCCCTCAAGTCTGCGTCGCTGCCGTTCCAGACGTTGGAGTCTCCATCGAATGGCCCTGTGCTGCTGTATTGCCAGATGCTGTATGTATCCCAGCTGGCGGGAATCGGTCCCGCGTCGTTGGTAGGAGAGCCTGGATAGGCCGCGACCCAAAGGGGATAGTCTCCAAAGCCGGGGGCGTCCGCAGTGCATTGCTTCCACCAGGAAGTGTTCGTGTAGATCACCGGGAGCCGGCCAGTTTGCTGCAGCATCGTGGTACCGAAGTCTCGTACCCAGTCGGTCAGCTGGCTCGGGGACATCCCGTAGCAGGTGTTCCCGAAATAGAAACCTTCGATGGTGCGGCCGGCGTAGGGGTTGAATTCGAAGTCGAGCACCGGGGGGAGTGTCGATCCGTCGGGGCTCCAACCGCCGCCATTTTGCACGAAGTATCGCGCCTGATCTGCGCCAGATGACCAGTTCGGAATGGCGAAGTGGTAGGCCCCCCGGATCATTCCGACCCCGCGCGAGCCTGCATATTGGGACCCGAAAGAAGCGTTCGTGAAGTAGTTGCCTTCAGTGGCTTTGACGTAGGCGAACCTGGAGCCCTTGTTCCACTGTTGCTGCCAATCAACGAGGGGCTGGTGTCCGCTGACGTCAAGGCCCTGGACCCCGAACGTCGGGGTCCACGTTCCCTCTGTTGACAGGGACTCCTGGACTGCCGAGCCGCTCTTCGCGCCACCGGAGGATATCGTGACGCGAGTGGAACGCTGGCCCATTTCGGCGCCTCCGCTGCCGACTGCCAATGCCATCGCTGCCGAGCGGGCACGTTCCGCGTCTGTCGTGGAACCCTCGGTCTTCACCAGAGGTGTCGGGGTCTGCTGAGTCACGCTTGGAGCGGGCGCCGACGACGGGACTGTGGTCGTGGAAGTTATCGCCGGGGCCGGCGTTGTAGGATTCGTCGTCGGTGCCGGCGTCGCTGAGGACGTTGGCGAGGGCTCTACGGCGGCGGATGGCGATGCTAATCCAGGGCCGGCCAGCAGCGAGAGAAGCAGCACAAGCGTCCCAGTGCGGCCGAGGTAGGGGCTGGGGGAAAGTTGGGTCCGCTGCATTCTCTGCTCCGAAACGATGATGCGCTTCGCGAGCGCTGACTTGACGCGCTCACCATAGCATCGCAGTAATGTTGTAACCAGTGTTACTGGTGATGCGGATGTGACCAAGGGGGCCCACGATCCCTATTCCGGATTCGTTGTGGGTGTTTCAGCGGTGTGCCGGCGCCATCAGAGGCGTGAGTCGCATCAGTCGCGGTCGCGGCGTTTTCACAGCACCGCGGTAGCTCCTAAGCTGGAGGGTATGAAGGTATTGGTCACCGGCGGGGCCGGGTACATCGGATCGCACACAACACTCTGTCTACTTGAGGAGGGACATGATGTCGTCGTGCTGGACAACTTGATGAACTCAGACCGGGAGTCGCTGCGCCGCGTGGAGAAGCTCACGGGCCGGCCGGTGAGATTTCTTGAGGTCGATCTTCTGGACGCCGCCGCCGTCGACAGTGTCTTCGACGGGGGAGGCTTCGACGCTGTCATCCACTTTGCGGGGCTGAAGGCGGTGGGTGAATCCGTGGCGAAGCCGCTGATGTACTACCAGAATAATGTTGTGGGGACGTTGAATTTGCTTCACAGCATGGACGCGGCAGGCGTCCGGACGCTTGTTTTCAGTTCCTCCGCCACGGTATACGGGACCTCGGAGAGTGTCCCGCTTGTCGAGAAGTCCCCGCTCGATGCCAGTAATCCATACGGACGGACAAAGGAACAGATCGAGGACATCCTCTCCGATTTGGGTGCCGCCGATCCCCGGTGGAGCATCGCGTTGCTCCGCTATTTCAACCCGGTCGGGGCACATGAATCAGGTTTGATCGGTGAAGCCCCTCAGGGTGTTCCCAATAATCTCCTGCCGTTTGTGGCCCAGGTCGCCGTTGGGCGCCGCGAGAAGGTCATGGTTTTCGGCAACGACTATCCGACGGCGGACGGTACCGGGGTGCGCGACTACATCCATGTAATGGACCTTGCCTCCGGCCACCTTGCCGCGCTGGAATATCTGAAAGGCAAGGCCGGAGTGTTCCGCTGGAATCTCGGAACCGGTCGAGGCTCCTCGGTGCTTGAAGTGATCGAGGAATTCGGCCGCGCAGCAGGCCATGCTGTGCCATATGAGTTTGCGCCAAGGCGGCCTGGCGATGCGGCCGTAAGTTACGCTGACCCCTCGGCGGCCCTGGCCGACTTGGGTTGGTCTGCCCGCCGGGATTTAGCCCAAATGTGCGAAGACCACTGGCGCTGGCAGAGCAGCAACCCTGATGGCTACTCCGTGGCGGGCTGATTCGCCGCTTCAATTACCGCGCGGATTTCGTTTTGCAGAGCCACCCCCGGCCGTAGGAATCGGCCGCGGACGCCAGCACCGCGCCGTCCATGTCCCATTGGTAGACTTGTCACGGTCCAAGGGAGTCCGTGAAGTGGCGCGCTCGGTGAACGCTCCCTGACCGGTCTAACCCCGATCCTAGGTATCTGATGACTTCTCCCGCTGCGACCCCCCGCAGGCATAGACTGCGATCCCTCGACGGGTGTAGGGGAATAGCTGCTCTGATTGTGCTGATTCATCATTCTGCACTGACAGTCCCGGAGTTCGCCAATCTCTATCTGGGGAACCTAGTCCTGCCGAAAGAGGGGAGTCTGCTCTGGTGGCTGAATGGCACACCCTTGAAGGTTTTCACAGCTGGCGGCGAGGCAGTTCTTCTCTTCTTCGTTCTGAGCGGACTGGTGGTTTCCCTCCCTGTTCTCCGGGCCAGGCAGTTCGACTGGGTTGCCTACTTCTTCACGCGAACCATCCGGCTTTGGGTGCCAGTCGCGGCCTCATTGGTGCTGGCCGCAATCTGCCTCTCGATAGCCGTACCAGACGCAAATGTCGCAGTAAGCAAGTGGGTCACGCTCTCCAACGTGCCAGTCCCCGAGTGGCAGGAAGTCGTCCGGGGGTTCGACGCGGTGCGCGGGCCGACCCGGATTAACAACCCGCTATGGTCGCTCCAGTGGGAGTTTCTATTCTCTCTCTTGCTGCCAGTCTTCGTGGGCATCGCAGTTGTGTTGAGACGCTGGGCGGCAGCGACCATCACCCTCTGCACAGGTCTCGCTGCCGTTGGATACCTCCACCAGATTGAGTACCTGGTTTACTTTTCCGCGTTTCTGGCAGGTGCGCTGATCGCGTTTACTGTGATTGATCGACCACGGAAAGCCGCCAAGGCCGGCACGTCTTTCCGTGGCCAACTAATTTGGTTTGCCGTCTTCGTCGCCGGGATCCTGCTCATGTGCGCGTATTGGATGTTGTTCGTGGGATCCGTGTCGGACCACCCGACATTGGCGTTCGCCAAGTCACTGAGCATTCCCGGAGCGGTGCTTATCGTGCTTTCAGCCGTGTTCTCGCGGCCCGTTTGCCGGCTTCTCGAACTCCCCCCGGTACAGTGGCTCGGCAGGATCTCCTTCAGCCTCTACCTCGTCCATGTGCCGATTCTGGTCCTTTTCAGTCGAATGCTGGGCTCGGATCACTGGATGCGGGCTCTGCTCTTTGCCGTACCGACAACCTTTGTCGTTGCCTGGCTGTTTTCCCGGATCATCGAAGTGCCCTCTCACCGCCTTGCCAAATGGACGGGAAGTCTTATGAGCGGGAAGGTGTCCGAGGTCATCACCCGTCCTCCGGCACGCAAGAGTGAACCGCTGGAATCCGGCCTTGAGCCCGTAATCAATGACGCACGGCATCCCTTGGGACAGTCGGGCGATTGACTCGAACGGAGCACTAAGATCGTTCGTGGCGAGTGAACCCTAATTCATCAAAAAATCGTCCCGATTATCGCAATGTTTTGCACAAGCAGTGACTGCACCCTTGCCCTGCCAGGCGGCCTCCCCTAGCTTTAACCCAATTGCAGCGCCCAGGGGACAGGGCAAGCAGTCATATTGGGGGCCATTGTGGAGGCTGTACGCATCGTCGAGGACGAAGTCCGCGAGTTGATTCGCCGGCGCGGCCTCGATCCCCTAAGACAGGCCGGTGAAGTCCGGCGCCTTGTCGAGGCCGCGGTCACGGACTACGACGAGCGCGCCTTGCTGGCTCCCCTCCCGCCGATCGGTCCGCTGGAGTCCGCCCGGAGGTTCGTCTTCGACGCCGTGGCCGGGTTCGGCGCCCTCCAGCCCCTGCTCGACGACCCCGCCGTCGAGGAAATTTGGCTCAACGCGCCGAACGAAATCTATGTGGCACGCAACGGCGAATCCGAACTGACCTCGGTCTCGCTCACGGACCAGCAAGTCCGCGACCTCGTGGAGCGGATGCTGAAAAGTTCCGGCCGCCGCCTGGATATGTCTTCCCCCTTCGTGGATGCCGCACTGCCCGACGTTATCTAGCCCCATGATCGGAGTGCCAACCACTGACAACCCTTATCCTTCGATTGATGTGCCTGACGGCAACGACTTGCCCTTGTCAGTCACGCTGCGGCTGCCCGTCAAGGGGCCTTGCACATGCGGCCGGACCGGCTGGTGGCCGGGGAAGTCAGGGAGGTCAAGAGCTTGGACATGTTCATTGCTTCCGGTTGGACGACACGTGAGCATCGCCACCGCCCGGCCGGGGTGGGCCCGCTTAGGCCAGACCCAATGCGTGAAAGAATGAATGCATGTGGACAGATGGAAACGGGATCATGGGTGTTGGCTACGAGGGCATGGACTCCGAGGCTTTCGTCCAAGGACTCGTCGCCTGGAAGGTGGAGACGCTAGTTGATGTGAGGCTTCACCCGCTGTCTCGTAAGAAAGGCTTTTCGAAGCGATCCTTGTCGGAGCTGCTCACGGCATCGGACATCAAGTACTTACACCTGCCGGCCTTGGGCAATCCCAAAGACAACAGAGAGGGATTCGCCCGGCCGGGAACGGCCGAGGGCGATGCTGCTCACTCAAAGTACAAGGATCTGCTACAGGGCGCAGACGCACAGAGCGCCCTTGAGCGAGTCACGGAAATCGCGCGTCTACAGAGGGTTGCCGTGCTGTGCTTCGAGGCCTCAGAACGCGGTTGCCACAGACAATTCGTGTTGGAAGAAGTTAAGTCGCGGATGTCTGACCTGGCAACGGTTTAGAACAGCACACTCTCAGGTCGAGAGTTTCTAGGCGGCCAAAAGACGCCGATCACCATAAAGCTGCCGGGATTCTGATGCTGATTTCCGATGAAAAAGTGAACATCCCTTTCGCTCGAGCACATCTCGTCATAGAACTTTATTTTTAGCTGTTCCCTGACGGTCCCAGCCTTTCCGTCGCGCCATCTCAGCCCCGCCACTCCAACTTCCCAATCGATTAGTGATTGGGAATGTCCGTTGCAAGCTCGGAACTCGCATCGGTAGTCGTACTGGACCCGGAATGGTGCGGCCCGGAGCACTTGCTTCTCGTTTTGGAAAAGGTCGGGCATGGCGGCAGCCTCGGCGGCGGCCGCTGTAGCTGGATCAAAGTCCGGGTTGGGGGTGACAGTCACGCCCGATACATCTGCCGGCTTAATGAGCGCTAAGGATGTGGAGTTCTGCCCAATTTTGGCGGCTCGTTCACGAATCTCGCAAGTCGTATATTGGCCCGCTAGATCGCTGACAAGGTTCCATCGTTCGCGCCAACCTTTGGCAGTGTCAATTATCGGGCCCAGTTCTAAGGAACCCAGATCGGGATGCCAGGTCTCAGGGCGTCTGTCGGTAATCCCCTTCTTTACACGAAGCTTGACGCGTTGGTATTTCTTGAATTGAGCTCCCGGCGCCAAGTCTCGAAATCCGACAGGAAAGAGCCGGACGAGCTCCATTGCTGCACCGTCGGTCCTGACTCCGGCAACACAAACCGACTCACCGTATTTGTTGCTTATAGCGGGATAAGCTTTGACCGTTACGACCATTTCAATCGTTTGCCAGGCGCTCAGGTTTCCCTCAGATCTCATTCGCTGTCCCCTCAGCTTGGTGTTATCTGCTAGCTCGTGCTGAACGTTTGCCGGGTCACAGGTCGGCGGGTGGTGGCAGGAGTTTATGCGTGCTAACAACTGCGCGTGCCGACCCCGGCGGCAAGCCCAGCATGGGCTGGTCTGCGAGTTCGAGATTCAGAGCGAGTGAATACTGGCTTCCAAGGGAGCCACCTGTCGTGCGCTTCAGAGCCACCTGCCCAGATCACGGATCGTGTCGTTCAGAGCCACGATTGGCGTGGTTGAGAGCCACCTGAAA
>NZ_JBVAYV010000031.1:0-46953 GCF_055412805.1 Pseudarthrobacter kochi | reverse complement strand
TTTCGTTGAAGGCGATTTTTTCCATAAGGAAGAACTGTTGGTCGATGGTGTTTCCATGGGTGTTGCAACTCCCGGATTTCGGGGGCGTTGCAACGATCACTAGAACTCGCCTGAACTGGGAAAGTAGTGGTTGTCGAGACCGGCGGTGTCATACCGTCGTAGCAACAACATTGGTTTGAGCGGTGGGAGTTGCTGGTGGTTCGCAGGGCGTTGACGATGTCTGACAGGGCGGATATTGCGGTAGGCATCAAGGCGGGGTGGACGGACCGGCGGATTGGTGCCGATGTTGGCCGTGATCACACGATCGTGTGGCGGGAGCGTCGCCGTAATTCCACGAAGACCCGGGGATACCGGCCGGTCATGGCGGACGTGAATGCAGAGAAGCGGAGGTCGCGTCCGCAGCCGCGGAAGATCGATGGGAATCCGGTGCTGGAAGCCCGGATTCGCGCCGATTTGAAGAGGTCGAGAACACCACGGCAGATCGCTGGGCGTTTGCAATTGGAAGCGTCAGAGCCCAGCGTTGAGACCATGACCAAATCCCCTGATGCCGAAGGCGCTACCGTCTCCCATGAGGCGGTGTACAGGTGGATCTATGCCCTGCCGAAAGGCGAGCTGGCCAAGGCCGGGATCCTGCTGCAATCCAAGCGCACGAAGCGGAAAACCCGTAAGCCTTTAGGTGAGCGGACTGGCGGCCGGATCATCGGGATGGTCAGCATCGATGACCGGCCCGAGGAAGCCACCGACCGGCGTGTTCCTGGCGCGTGGGAGGGGGATCTCATCGTAGGTAAGGGCGAAAAATCCGCGGTGGCAACGCTCGTGGAGCGATCGAGCCGGTTCGTGATCATGCTCGGCCTGCCCGAAGGTAAGAAGGCACACGTCCGCCAGGCCGTGGCAACGGACCTTCCCGTCTACTTCGCCCACCCGCATTCACCATGGGAGCGGCCAACGAACGAGAACACCAACGGGCTCATCCGCGAGTACCTCCCCAAGGGCACAGAACTGACCAGTCACCAGCCCTACCTGGACTCCATCGCCGACGAACTCAACGACCGCCCACGAAAAGTTCTAGGCTTCTACACGCCACGGGAAGTATTCAACAAGCTACTCAACGACAACGTTGCTTAGACGAGTTGACACCGCCAGCTCGTCAGAATAGGGTCCCGAAAGCCGTTCCTGCACGTCCGCCGAACAGTCTTTGATTCAAACCTGACAACCGGCCACGCTGAGCTACTTAAGCGACTGCAGAACAGTCTGTTGCACAATTGCGGGTTGGGGTGAGGGCAGGGCCGGCTGCCCACAGCCGGGGACAATCCTTGGGGATTATCTACCGCTACTGCTGCCGTGGGAGCTACCTCAACAGCTCCCAGTTTCCAGCCGTGGATAACCCGGATTGGCCCCAGCCATGGACAGCTGTGAGTCGGCTCAGTTCGCTGTGTGATCCGCAGTAAAGGCTAATTTGTCCCTCGTTTTTTCATTCGATCGTGACCATCCAGAGGTGCTAATCAAAGATTCCTGCTTCAGGGGTTTTATGGGGAAGAGTAGTTCTGTCCTTGGCGGGGGTTTTGTGCCCGTCGTAAGCGCACTTTTTGAACGGACCTTCCTTGTCCATGAGGACGCGCATGTGTGGGTCGGCGTGGTTCAGCCACCAGGTGCTGACCCCGAGAGCAGGCTCCAGCCGTAAGTGTTCCCAGGCCCGCCAAATGGCTTCCATTCGTATAAGGGCTTCGGGATGTTTGTACCACTCGGGGCACCACGCGAACGCTGCGCCCTCATTGACTTCCCGGACATAGGACTGGGCCAGGAGATCTGCGAAGAACTCGACGGCACTGGAGTACACCAGCTCCGGTTCGGGCTCGTCATGGCTGTGGCCGCTCGGTGTGGGCTGGGCCTCTTCGTCGCCGAACGCGTCCCTGAACTCCTCACTCACGCCGTGCCGCTGTCTGTCCAAGGGTTGTGAGCAGGAACGGCCACCGGCTCACGCTCGACTTTCTCCGTAGTGGTGAGGGAGTCTTTGACCTTTTGGGCGTGGGGGCCGTTCATCCAGGGGATAGTTTCGATCATGGTGGCCGGGGCGCCGGAGGCGAGCAGGATGGCCCGGAACCTGGGAAGTGCCGTCAGGTCGGCCACGGAGAGGATTTCGTCTTTGTTCTCCTGCCGGGAGGATGAGGATCCGGTTCTGCTGTGGCTGCGGGAGACGTTGATGTAGCTGTATTGGCCGATGAGGCGGGAGAGCTCGTCGAGGTAGCCGACTTCGGAGACGCCGCCGCCGTAGATTTTGATGTTCGACGCTGACCAGAGTTTCCGCATGCCTTCCAGGGACCAGACCTCTACGCCCTGAGACCAGGACTGCAGGATGGTCATGAGGATGATGCCGCGGGAGCCGTAGTGGCTGTACTGGTCGGGCAGGGCCTTCCACCGGCAGACGTTCGCAGCCTCATCGAGGATCCCGAGCAGCGGTGTTGCGAGCCGGCCGCCGGGCTGGGAGGTGGCGTATTTTTCGGCCGCTTCCACGACGGCGACGGTCAGGGCGGTGACGAGCGGGCCGGCGGTTCCTACGCCTTCGCGGGAGAGGCTGTAGAGCGTGCCTTTGCCGCGCACGAAGTCCTCGGGGACGAACTGCGGCCGCGGGTCGGTGTCCACCGTCGTGTCCCGCAGCGGGGTGACCCATTGGCTGACCTCGCGGTCGGTCAGGCAGGAAACCATTTGCCGGGCGGTGCCGTAGACGCCGGCCCGCTGTTTCTCCGGTTCGCGGATGTGGCCCATCACCATGTCCGAGAGCAGGTCATACCCGGCGGTCCTGAGCAGTTCTGCGGGGGCCTCGTCGTGCGGGCGGGTCAACCAGGTGTAGACCTGCGTGACCGGGGCGGAGTCGAGTGAGGCGGCGAGCAGGAAGGCTTTGAGCAGGTTCTGCCCGGCCGGGTCGAAGTAGGCATCGGGTTTGGTCCCGGGTTCGCGGGAGCCGTTGGCGAAGTGCTGTGCCATGTTCCCGGCCGTGGCTTCGTTCTTCACGTAGGACAGCGGGTTCCACCACCAGGTGGGATCTTCTTCGGCGACGGACTGCGGGTCAAAGACCCACACGGCGCCGGCCTCTGCCCGGATCGGGCGCGTCACGTCCACGATGTCGCGCTTGTTCGAGGTGGCGATCACCGCGCCGGGTGCGTCCAGGATTGCCGGGACGGCGTAGGAGGTGGTCTTCATCGTGCGGGGACCGGCGATGAGGATCAGCATGTCCTCCCAGGAGGCCCACAGCGGGCGCTTACCGGCGACGCTGCGGCCAAGCCGCACCCCTGTGGAGTTCTCCACGCCGAGACGCACGGCCGTGGCAGTGGCCCCTTTGGTGCCCAGGTGATCGAGGTCTTTGCCGCGGCCCATGTGGACGGCGGCCTTATCCACCCGGGTGCGCTTGTGCGCCGTTCGGGAGCGGACCACCAACACAGTCACTGCCAGGGCAATCAATATTCCGAGGAGCACGCAAGCGACGACGGTGGACTGGACCGGCCAGGACACCCGGCCCTTGGCCAGCCCGGCGACCAAATCAATCGGGTGCGCCGGAGGGGCGGCAAGGCCGGCCATCCAGGATCCGAGATGTGCCGAGACCCAGCTGCCGCCCCCAACGACGACAGCTGCGCCGATTGCCAGCCAGATCCCCAGCGCGTCGCCGAGCCCTGTGCCTTTACGGTTCGGAGCACTCATGCCGCCCCCTCTTCCCGGACCGGAGCCGGCGCTTCGGAAACGGTTTTGGCCGGTGTGATCCATTTTTTGTTGGTGTCATTCAGCGACGCCTCGATGGACGTGAGGCCGATCTGGACGGGGATGCCGGGGCGGCCACCGACCTTGATCAGGAATTTCCCGCGTCCTGGGGGTTCGACGTCGCCGCCGCGGGAGTCCCAGGCGGGCGGGTCCTGCCAGGAGATGAGCTTCTGCTGCTCCTGCCACGAGAGCGGGATCGCGGCGGTCAGCAGCGGCATTTCTGAGGCCGGGAGTCCGCCGCAGATGACCATGCCGGAGCGTTCGACGAAGCCGCGGGCCTTCATCCGGTCCTCTTCTGCCGGGAGCGCCAGCAGGTCTGACATGGTGTGGGAGATCATGACCTGCCCGACGCCGACGGAGCGGTTGAGGCGGGTCAGGGCGTCCACCCGGTCCACCATTCCCTTGCCGGCGCGCAGTGCCCGCCAGAGCTCGTCGAGGACGACGAAGTAGTTCCGGCGCGGTTCCAGACCGGCGTCGGCGAGGGCGTTGGCGACGTTGACGGTGCCGAAGCCGTAGGACCAGCAGGCCAGAAGTACGGCGGCCTGCAGGTCCGTTTCTGTCTCGTCGATGCTGGAGACGTCGAAGACGACGGCCCGGTCACGCCGCATTGGGTTGGTGGTGTGTCGGGAGAAGATTTCCCCGAGTTTCCCGCCGCCGGTCAGCCCGAGAAGGGTTGCTTCCAGCGCCCGGGTTTCCTGCAGGTAGACGGTCATGTCGCCGCGGTCCAGTGCGACCTGGCGCAGCTCGTCCGGGGCGGCGATGATGACGTCGAGCAGGTCTTTCAGGACCGGAACACCGTCGAAGGTTTCATCGAGGACGCGCAGTGCGCGGTCCAGGATGGTCTGTTCCTGATCGGTGGGCGGGTTGTTCCTGCTGATCGTGATGAGGGAAACGACCATGTTCAGGCGTCGGCCGTGGGCGTCGGCCCGGACCCGGACGGCAGCTTCGTGGTGTCCGCGCTCCTCGAGGAGCTGGGCGACCTCAATGGCCTGGCCGGGGTCGAGGATGTTCAGGTAGCCGCGGCCGCGGCCGAGTTCGATGACCTGCCCGCCTATGGCGCTGATGGCGTCCACGTGTTCGCCCTTGAGGTCCCCAAGTACGAGGGGATGGACGCCCTGGCCGGAGAGGCCCAGCATCATGCGGCGCACGAGCGTGGACTTCCCCAGCCCGGGTTTGCCGAGGACGAACGCGGAGGGGTTGGAGATCAGGTGGGCGCGTTGGAACCAGCTGATCGGATCGCAGCAGACCGTGGCTTGGGTTTCCTCGTGCCGGCCCAGCGGGACGCCGATCATGGGCGAGGACGTACCTGAGCTGAATGGCCACAGTCCGCAGACCTGCACTGTCGTCCCGCGGTATTCGCGCACCGCCGGGACCAGGGCGGCAGCGCCTCCCCCGCGCCCGCCCCAGCCGCGGGACCCGGGGACACGCAACCGGGCCGGACGACCAGTGGATGCGCGGCGGTCACGGGCTTCGGATTCCACACCGTCAAGGAGCGGATTCTTCTTCTTCCGTCGAAAGAGCTTCTGCATTACAGGGCCTCTCTGATTTCGGTGGGCAGCAGGATGTGTTTGGGCAGGACGAGTCCGAGCGGCAGGGACGCGGCAAAAGCGGTGTCCTGGGAGCCGTAGGCCCGGCGCAGCAGCACCCGGGCTGTGCCGGAGGTCTGTTCCACGGCGGCGACAGCATCGGGGAGCCGGGCGGGGTCGGTGACGGTGGCGGTGACGACCATGCCGAAGTTCACCAGCCCGGCCCCTTGGGCTTCTTCCTGGGCGGTTTGCGCGGCGGAGCGGGCATCGACCAGGGCCCGAGCGCTGGGCCGGTTTCCGGAGGTGATGCGGACGTTGGCGTTGTTCTGATCCCGCTCGACGACGGCGGCGGCCCGGGCCGAATCCATCGGACGGTAGAGCAGGGAGACGCGTTTGCGGTCGATGTCCCCGTGCGGGGCCAGCAGCCGGGAAAGAACGGAGGAGTTCACCGACCCGCGGGGGGCGCCGGTCATGGTCCAGGAGGCAGAGAACGCGCCGTCGTGCCGGTAGTCATCCCAGCTCGCCTGCGTCGCGGACGGGCCGACTTCACCCCAGGTGAGGGCGACCGGGGATCCGGCGGCGTGGGCTTCATCAATGATCAAGGCCGCGGGCGGGTCGTAGGCGATCCGGACGACCTCGCAGAGTTCCTGCGCTGACATCGGCCGGGCGATTCCGGCGCCGGTGGCCTGCAGCCGTGCACCGAGCCCGGGGATCCGGGAGGCCAGGTCCCGGGCGACGTCTTCGGGTTCGCGCTTCCGGGACCCGGAGCGCAGCGCGGCGGTAAAGGTCAGGGACACCCAGGCCCGGACGGTGGCCGAGCCTTCCGGGTAGGTGCGGACGACCTCGCGGAGGATCGCCTTTGCGGCCTCCGGGGCGTTGGGGTGGATGTTCATTTCGACTTCGTTGCGCAGCCGGTATCCCGAGTCCGGAGCGGTCTCCACGGTCACGGCGGCAGCTTCCAAGCCGGCTTCGTCCCCGAGCCCGGCGATCCAGCCGCCCCAGTTCGCTACCCACGCGTCGACCTGTTCCGGATCCACCAGGGACGCACCATCTGGTTCGGTGGAGAAGACCACGGTGAAGTGGTTCGTGGTGGGGACATGGAGCATGGCGAACGGGCGGTTGTAGGAGTCGTTGAACTCATACAGCCGGGACTTCGCGGCCAGGCCGGGAAGCTGGAACATACCCCACTCGGTGACCCCGAGTGGGCCGGAACGGTAGAGGTTGGTCCCGCCGGAACGGGCGAGACGGAAGTTCATCCGCGTCGCGAACCGGTCCACGATGGATTGACCGTGCTTGTCCTTGACTGTCAGTAGCAGCACGATCAGTCCGGCGACAGCGAGGACACTCAGGCCCGGCAGCAGGCCAAGAAACGCGAAGGTGATGATGCCGGCCAGCAGACCGGTCATGACGATGCCGGTGCCGATCGCGCCCAGGCTGCCAAGCCCGGCGGAGCGGGGAACCCGCCAGTTGCCGTAGGACGGTTCCTTGTATTCGGTATTAATTGCTGCCACTGGGGCCCTCCCCGGTTGAATCCTGCGCGGTCTGTTGTGCGGCCTGGCCGGCCTTGGACGCTACTTGTGCTCCTGCGGCGACGACGAACCCGGCCGGCCCGGCGGCTTTCGCAGCTCCCGACGCGGCCCCGGCCCCAGCGGCGCCCGCGCCCGCGCCAGCTCCTGCAACTGCGCCTGAGCTCCCAGCGGTGGCGGCGCTTCCGGTGGTGCCCTTGCCGGGCGCTCCGCCGGGGCCCGTTGAGCCAGGGGTGGGTTTGCCATTGCCGCCGTTACTGCCGCCTGCGCCCTTGCTGCCCTGTGCACTGGCGCCCGCCTGGCCGGGCTGGCTTCCCGGTGTGGGGGAGGCGTTGCCGCGTCCACTCCCGGAACGGCCCATCGAGACAGCGCCGGTGGCCATGGCCCCCACCGCCGCTCCTGCTCCCCCGCCGGAACCGGAAGCGACGGCTCCGACCATCGGGGTGACGAAGCGCATCAATGCCGGCAGCGCCAGTAGCGCGACAATCATGAGGGCGAACCCGGTAATGGATCCCAGCAGGACGTTGCCGCCCGAGGATCCCATGAGCTTGAAGGCAACGGCGTAGACGACGGCCGCGGCGGGCTTGTAGAGAATGAACGCGATGGTCCAGCCCACGGCTTTCTGGAACCACTGCCGTCCCATCTCGGTGTTGGTGAACGCAGCCGTGGTCGGCAGGATCCCGGCGAGGATCACCAGCATGCCGCCGCGGACGATCATGAGGACGATCTGCACCAGCGAGGCAAGCAGACCCACCAGGCCCAGGATGATCAGAATGAAGACCCCGACTCCGGTCTGGTTCGTCATCACCAGGATGGCCATCGCGTGGGCGAAGCCCTTGCCGTCGGTTGCCCGGTCAATGATCGAGGCCGAGAACGCGTCGGCCGCGATCACCAGGATGGAAATCACCGCCAGCCCGAGGCCGGACACCAGCGTGAGGGTCAGCAGGGACCGGAGCAGGTCTTTCAACGGCGCCCCGCGCTGTTCCCAGATCATCCGGGTACCGCCGAGAATGACCGACAAAACCGCCAGTGCCAGCGTCCAGTAGCCCAGTTCCGAATTGACGAACCCGACCACAGGACTGGGGGTGACCCCGTCCTGGGATGCGAGGTTGGCCGTGGGCATGCTCACCCAGAAGGTCGAGAGCGTTGTCACCATCTGGCTCATGCCCTCCATGATCGACTTCGCCAAATTGCCAATGGCATCGTCGAGCATCCCGGAAACGGCATTGCCGCCCTGACAGATGACATCCAGGGGAACGCACTCAGCCATGTTAGACCCCGGCCCATGAGATAAAGCCGCTCATGTCGCTGAGCGGGGCAACGTCGTTTATGAGCTGTCCAGCATCGGAAACCTTGACTTTCCAATCCCCATCGAGCCACTGGAGCGGAAGAACTGCGTGAAACAATTTTCCGCCGGAGGTTCGAAAAGCCAGATCAACGTTGGCTTCGACGGGCGTGTAGGACTTGAGTAGGAAGCCTCGTACCTGAACGGTGTCATTTGAGCCGGTGGAAGGATCCAACGTCGCCGCTTGCTGTTTGGCTGCGTCACGCCCGGCACCGGGAGTCATGAGCTTGTCTGCCAGCTTGATATTCATTTGCTGTGACTTAGACGAGCCAAGGGCCACCAGGTTGACGGCAGAGTAGACCGCGCCGGTTGGCGAGTGAGCAAAGCAGGACCTGAATCCGCTGTCGTCCGTCTGCCCCGGCCCGAATGTCTTGGGGTCAGTGGGGGCTGCCATTTTGCCGACGAGTTCCCACTTGGACTTCGGTGCTGCGCCCAGAGCCGTCTCCGTGCTTGAGGGCAGCCCACAAACACTCTTTCCAACCGCGTCGGCTGACTTTGATGGCGCCGAGGAGGCACCGGCCGACGATGGGGCCGGGGCGGGCTGGGCGGTGCTGTCTGCCTTGGGGAAGAAGAAGATCACGACGACGGCGGCGATCAGCGCGACGACCAGGGCGGCCGAGATGATGAATCCGGGCTTGGTGAACGGGCTGCGTTCGGTACTGCTTTGGGTGGATTCGCTCATGATGAACCTCTCCGGTAGTTGCGGGTTTAGACGAAGGCGCGGACGATGCCGGAGGCGCCGGTGATGATGATGCAGCCGGCCAGGACCCAGCCGAGCTTGCCGATGGACTCTCCGCCTTCGCCGCGGCGGAGCTGGATGACCATGCCGATGCCGACGATGATGACGCCCAGGACGCCCAGGACGAGTCCGATGCCGGAGGCCCAGTTCAGGATCGTGAGCAGGCCACCTGCCTGTGCCGGGACAACCGGGGTGGGGTTGGGGATGACGCTTGCTGCAATTGCGGAGATGGAGTTCATGGTGAGACCTTTCAGTGCGTGGTGCCGGGTGTGGTGTTGCTAGCCAGGGCGGCCAAGTCAGTGATGAAGCGTTGGTATTCGCGAGCCGGCGGCAGGGTGGTGGAGTCTCCATGTCGCCAGGCTTCGACCCAGGGCAGGGTCCAGAGCCGGGGGGCTCCCCCGCCGACGATGGCGGCGAAGTCACGCAGGGGTTTGGGAGTCTTCCCCGGTGCGTCCGCCAGGACGGCGAGACCGAGCAGATCAACCGCAGGTGCCGCGCCTGATGCCCACTGCGTCAGGGCGCTTTGTGCCGCTGTCAGGCCGCGCATGTCTGCACGGCAGACCAGCAGCACCCGAGGTTTGCTGCCGTCCTGGAGGGCGGGCCAGCAGTGACCGGTGACCCGTGCCCCGTCTATCAGGTCAGCGATGCGGCTTTCACCGGATCCTCCATGGGCGCCGGTGACCCACAGCGCCGCGGAGCCTGCGAAGGTGCGGCGGCCTAGACGGTCTGCGGCGTCCGGTTCGACCATTCCCCTGAGCGGTTCACTGATCACGGCCTCCGGCGGCACGTGAGCCTCCGCGGCTGCCGTGTCCGTGCCGTCAGCGGTGGCCGGGTGGGTGATCCAGGGGTTCAGGGACTGTTGCATGGTTGCCTCCTTTCAGAGTCCGGTTGGTGGGTGGTTTAGAAGCCGGCGGCGACGGCGGCCGCGGCCGCGAGCCACGCCCTCTGGGTGGCGGGTTGGAGGGCTTCATAGCGGATGGGCCCGTTGACCAGGGCCGGATCGTAAGGAATCCGGACAACGGCGCGGACGAAGGGTGCGAAGCCGTCAGCGATCCGCTGGGCCTCGTCCTTCGCCCGCTTCAGGGCCTCCCCGCTCATGCTGCGCTTGGCGTCGGTGGACTCAGAGACGATGACGACGGCGTTGCGGGCCAGCTCCGCGTCGTGGCCGCCCCGGGATTCCAGGGTCTGCAGTGTCAGCCGTGCGGCTTCTGCGCGGTCCTCAATGGCTGTCACCGGGACCACGAGCTGGTTGGTGTGGTCGATCATCCGCCGCCAATTCGCGGCCCGGGCGGTGTTGCCCGAATCCATGACCACGAGCCGGTAGTAGCGGGTGAGGACCTGATGGGCGATGTCGACTTCCTCGGCGGTGACTTCGTGGTCGCCTTCTTCGTTTTCATCCGAGCGCAGGACGTCGAACTTGTCGGCGGTCTGGTGGTGGACGAACTTGGCGATTTCGGCGGCGTTCGTTGATGGGGAGAGCAGTTCGGTGGAGGCGTCGATGAGGTCCAGGACGCTGCGGTCGTGGGAGCCCTTTTCGGTCCGCCATCCGAGGGTGCCCTGGGATTCGTTGTTGTCCCACGCGACCGTGGCCGCGCCGCTGTAGCGGGCGAGGATGGCCGAGAGCATGACCACGGTGGGGGTCTTGTTGGCCCCGCCCTTGCGGTTGACCACGGCGATGGTTCGGGGGCCGGGCCAGTGCTGGCTGACCGTGCGGATGTCCTCGCGTTCGGTGAGTTCTTCCTCCGAGGGGTCCATCCGGAGTCCCAGGCGGGTGAGGGTTCCGCGCCAGCCTTGGGTGGCAGGTTCGAGCACCGGGGCGCTGACCAGGAACGAGGTTTCCTTCAGGCTGCGCCGTGTGGGCGCGGCTTCCTCAACAACGGCAGCTGTCTGCGGTTCCGGGGTGGCCGTCGCGGGGGCGGGCTGCCACGGCTGGGCGTCCGCTGGCGCTGCGGGGGCAGGAGCTGGCGCCGACTCTGCAGGAGCGGCCGCGGGCTCTGGCGCGGGTGCGGTATCAATGATGGCCGGCGCTGCGGTCGTGGGCGTGGTTTCGGGGGCTTCTGCCCGGCGGCGGGCCGGAGTCGGCTCGTAGGAAACGGATTCGATCTTGTTGTCCGGGTGGACGATGAGTTCGCCGTGGCCTTCGGGGTCCTCGATTCGGACCCGGACGGGGCGCTGGAGGGTCTGCGCTTCGCCGACGATGAGGGCCAGGGCGTTGTTGCGGAGTTCCTGTACGGAGTTTCCGGCAGGGACGATGCGGGTGTTGCCCGCGACGATGACTTCGGCGGTTCCGTTGTCGCGGACGATGGCCCGGATGTTGGGAAAGGCCATGACCTCGGTTTGTGTAGTGCCCATGAGCTTCTTCCTTACGTGTGTGGGATGGAGGTGGGCGGCGTTTAGGGCTAGGGCGGGGTGAGTCGGTTGACCTTCCACGGGGCGTCCTTGCCGGTGCGGAGCAGCTGGACCGTGTAGGTCCCGGCGTTGGTGGGGACCGCTGCCGTGACGCCGAAGCCGTTGGTTTCATCGACGGCGAGGGTGGCGGCACCGGTGACGCGGCTGGCCGGGATGTTGGCCGGGTCCACTGCCGAGTAATCGGCGGTCGCCTGCGGAGTCAGCCACCGGGCGAGGTCATTGGCCCACTGCTTTTCCTCCATGGCTGGGCGGGCGAAGTCCGTCATGGCGTTCTCTGCGACGTCCACGGCGTTGTCCTTGCTGGCCTGATCCCAGGTGATGCCGATCGTGGCCGGGATAGTGCCCCCTGGCGCCTGGGGTCCGCTGTTGGCGCTCAGTGAGACCGGCGCGGACGCTGTGGGCTGGCCGGTTGATGCCGTCGGTGCTGCCGTCGTGTTCGCCACCGGTGCGCAGGACACGCAGAGCAGCGCCACGGCGAGCAGGGTCAGGGGCTTTTTCACTTCTTCTCCTCTTGGGTGGGCAGGTACAGGAAAGCTGAGGGGACAGTGTTGGCCACCGTCCGGGTGTAGTAGCTGTGGTCCGCCGGGGCCGGGTTGCCGTTGTAGCCCTCCTCGACGTAGGTCCCGTTGTCCTTGACGTCTTTGACCACCGCGACGTGGCCGAAGCTCGGGTCCGCTCCCCCAGCTCCCGGCGCGTACCAAACAACGGCGCCGACCCGGGGTGTGGTGCCGGAGTCCCAGCCCTTGGCGTCCCAGCCGGCCTTCCAGGTCAGGGCCGAGCCGAGGCCCTGCCCGTCGGGACGGAACGTGCCGTTGAGGAACTTGAACGGTGTGCTGGTCGAGCCCATCTGCTGGTTCACCCGCCATAGGGCGAAGTCCACGCACTCGCGGTAGTACATGCCGAGAGGTGAGGTGCTGGCCGAGTTTGCGCCGACCTGCAACCAGGTCGGGGAGTTCTTCCACGGGTAGTCATCCCCCGCGCCCGACTGTCCCGGGATGGCGCAGTCGCTGCCCTGCAGGGAGAACTTCGAGTTCGAGAGCGCCTGGACGAGCTTCACTGCCTCGGTCCAGTACCTCTGGTAGTGGTAGGGGTCGGCGTTGCGCTGGACCTTGTTGCCGGCAAGGGTCGGTTCCAACAGTTCCCAGCCGGCCACGCCTTTCAGGGCTTTGATGAAGTTGGTGGCGCTCGTGGTGGGGTTCATGCGGTCTGCGTAGGAGCCCCACGCACCGTTGTCGCGCTGCTGGAACAACCCGCGTGAGTCCGGGCCTGCACCGTCGCCGGTATCGAGCACCCGCAACCCCGACTCCCCCAGGGCCACCATCACGCTGATCATTTGCCCGTTGACCGACAAGTCCTGTGCCTTCCCGGCGCCCATGATGGCTGCGGCATTCTGCAGCTGTTCCTGGGTGTATCCCTCGACCTTGGTGCTGCCGTCGACGACGACGGAAACCGCCGGCCCGCAGTCGGCCGCCGCAGGTTTGGCGGGGGGCAGCAACAGCAGCGTGGAGAAGACCAGGCCGGTCAGCACCACGGGTACCGCTACGGCGGCTCCGGTGCTGAGCATCTTGGACGGCTTCACGCTTCCCCCTGCGCTTGTGTGCTGTACTGCCTTGCGGTCATGGATCGTAGGCGCCCCCCGGCTAAACTTGATCCCAGAAGCTACGATGAATTAATACAAGGTTTGAAGTATCTGAGGTTGTTTAATTATTGGTTCAATCCTAACAGGTATTGATCCCCCGCGCTTGTCTCATGCCCTTTGCCTAAGGAGTGTCCGTGCCTGTCTCAGCCGCCGAATTTCGGGAGTGGTTGGAAGGGCAATCCCTCAGCCCCTCCCCGACTGCGCTGAGTGCGTTGACCGGTATAAATCGGGGCACTCTAAACAACCAGCTCAGGCGCGGAAACGTTGCAGAGTCCACGGTGATTGCCATCGCCAGGGCCACCGGAATGAACGTCATCGACGCGCTCAGCGTCTTCAGTCCGTACCAGGTCATTAAGACCCGGCCCATAGAACCGTCCGCCCCAGAGATCTTGAGCCAGGTGCATCACGCGGACCTCATGGCCGAGCTGCAGTTCCGCACGTCCAAGAAGCACTATCCCCGTGAGCTCCGCAAGGGGATCGACCTCATCCCCTTCCCGCATGACGGCTCAGTCCGGACTTGGATCGACTCCATCGACCCGGGGGACATTCGCCAGCAAATGTCCCAGGAAACAGGCATGGCGCTCACCTACATCGCCACCCAGCTCACCGAAAACAAGCTGAACCCGTCTTTGGCGATTGCAGCCTCACGAGCAGGTGGAGGCTCGTTCGCGACCGGACTTGTGGTGACGGAATTGATCACGCCGACCGAAGGCGGCTGGCAGATCAGGGCTCGCGAGGATGAGCTGCTGGAAGTTTCCGACGATGTTTTGGTCGAGGCCATTTCTGCCCGGATCCATCTACTGCAGCGGCGGGTGAAGCAGCGGAAGGAAGCCCGCGAATACGCGGAGAAAATGACGGAACTCCTGGGATGAACCCGCTCACCGTCGTCCCGGTAAGTTTGATGCTCATTCTTCTGGGGAGCCTGACATTCAAACGCATCAACACTCCCGTGCTGGGACACCAGCACGCACTGCAGGGGAAAGCCAGCAGCATCGCCCTGTCGGGCATCTTCCTGACTCTCGCCTACCTCCTGCTCCTCCCCCCGGTCTACATGGGCGTGGAAGCACTCGTGCCGCTCACCAACGGCACCGACCTGATCTCCAAATACTTCGCCCTCGTCGCCGTCGCATTCCTCGGCGGCCACCTCAGCACTGCCTACGGCTCACCGTTCGCCCGCCGGTGGACTGTCGGGGCGCCGGGAGCGGCCATGCTCGGTATCGTCGCCACCGGGCTGCTGGGCACCCTCCTGGCGACCAAAGCCCCAAACCCGTCACCGCAGCTGCTGGACTACGCTGCGCAGCCGAGCGTTCGCCTGAATACATGGCTCGTGCTGGCCTACGTGGCCTACATCGTCTTCCCGCTCATCAAACCGGCCTACAGGGATGCGCGCAGGAATCCCCTCAAAGTCGGCCGACTCGCCTCGGGGCTGATCGCAACCGGCTTTGCACTGTCACTGATTCGCGCGATCACCTACCCACTCGAGCTTGGCGCAACCGGAGACGCTATCTACGTGTTCATGATCGTTTCCTACATCTCCACGACCTTCGTGGTTGTAGGCCTGGCGCTCTTCGCCTATGCCCGGAAGCACCGCAAACCACAGACCGAGCTCGGCTCGCTACTCTCGATCGAATAGAAGGACCGTCCATGAACGCCACACCGCAAGAAGCCCGGCTAGCCGTCAAGCGCGTCCTCGCCGAGGTCAACAAAGAACACGAAGCCGCCTACAGGGTCATCTTTGAAGCCGTAAAAATCTGCATCGCAGCAGGGATGAAGCGACAGGAAGTAGCAAACTTTCTCGATGTGCAGGCTCGAAGGATCGACCGCCGCGGACGGTACTTCAGATCCCTCCTGGCAACCAGGGATCTTTTCCGCGGTGCCTTTCACACCGAACGCGGTTCGGCCGCAGACGCCGAGACAGTGGACGACGTGGTTAGGCGGGCGTGGAACCGCACCGAGCCGCGCCTGAAAACGACCCATATCTAGAATTCTGCTGATATGTGACATATTGGAGCAATGATGTGTGGGACTGCCAAAATCAACGCCAACGGTTCCACGACGATGGTCATGGTGCTGCGGCAAGTATGAGCCGCGACACGACGCCGTTTTCTGAAAACAAATCCCCAGACTTGCATTTACCCGGTGATAGCTTCAGAGCAGCCGTAAACAGAAAATGGCACCCACAGGTGCTACGGCTGCAGGACGAACGATGAAGCGCTACCGGGCTTCGGTTCCGGTACGAGATTCAAAGGACTAAGCAAATGACGGCAGTAGCAGTCAACAGAGGCGGCGGGCGCCCCAGTAAGGGCCTGCGCAAATTCATTGGCTTCCGAACGCAAGAACGCACCGCTGACGGCATTGCGAAGGTTGCGGCGGCAAAAGGCCTGACCGTTTCGGAGTATGTCCTGTCGGCCGTTGAACCCAAGCTGCAGTCGGACCTGGCGGCGCTTGATCAGCACGAATACCAGCAGGAGCTCCCTATCCGCATAGCCTCTTAAAAGAAGAAGGCCCGCACTAGGCGGGCCTTCGAAGCTTTAGATTCACGATCCGGAATGCTTGCCGGCTGACAGATCGTAAATCGGATGAAAGTCCTTCACAGGGCTTCCTTTGTGTAACAAACCGGTCCTGCAAGACCGGGCCTTACTCATTGCCTAAAACAATCCCCTGAAAGGATTAGTCACCATCGTACATGAGTCTGCCCTGCCGTCCAGAGACTCCCAGAGTAGCGGCGTGTCTCAGGGGTCCAGTGAGTCCCCCGCCCAGATTTGGTCGGCCTTGGCTTCACTTCTTGCCGGACAGCCGCGCGTCAGGCTCTCACGCGACGGCGGAAAGTCCTATCCCCAGAAACACGAACGCGACCTGACACCCGGTCTACCGTCGATTCCCGCAGCGGTGAGAATCTTCGGTAAAGACGGGACGTGCGCGGCAATTTTCCTCGACTTCGATTCGTCGGTCGCCGGCATCGATTGGGTGGAGGCAGACGTCCGCGCCGTTCAGTCCTGGCTGCATAACTGTGGGGCGCGGTGGATCGAGGACTACTCCCCTAACGGCGGCCGTCACGTCTACATCCCGTTGGAGCAGCGGGTCACCTTCTCTGAAGCGCGGGATCTTGTCGAGGCGCTGGGCAGCCGGTACCGGACCCTGGACAAGACTCCGCACCAGAACCTCCTCCATGGCTGCATGCGCACACCCGGCTCCCCACACAAGAGGGGTGGCTACCAGGAACTGGCCATGAGTCTGTCGATGGCCTACGACATTGCCCGGCGGCCCAATAGCGCAGCGGTGTGGACTGCCATGACCGCTGACCTGACAGGGGAGATTGGTGCCGTCAGGGCGCTGAGACTGGAGCAGACCTTCACGCCGGCGGCCGCCGAGGCCCCGAAACCTCAGCACCCTGCCGGCAGGATGTCCCGGGTGATGCAGCTGATGGCACAAACCGGGCTTTACGACTCGAACCGCTACGCATCCGACTCGGATGCCCGCCAGGCGATCGTCACCGGGGCCGCGGCCGCCGGCCTGGAACTGACCGATGTGGAACGCCGGATGATGCAGGGGACCTGGCCAGGCCTTGCCTCTTTCTACGCCCGGTATGCCTCCCGGCACCGCGTCCCTGCCCTGCGCCGGGACTGGCTGAATGCGGTCAGGTACCTAAGCAAAGACCAGGGATCCAGGGACGGGAAGAACAATGCCCGTAAATCCCCCACAAGCCAGCCAAATACACAGGGGCCAGCTATACAAGGAAAGTCGATCTCGACTAACCCCGATACCGAGCACCGGCTCATCCGAACCTGGCGAAATGCAGTCAGACTGAAGGAGCACGCGTACACGGATTCAAGGACAGGGCTGGCGAGAAGGATGGTCCTGAGATCCCTGGGGGAAGCTGCACACATGACAGCGTCCCGGTTCGTTGAATTCGGTGTCCGCTCCATCGCAGTTGCCACCGGCCTGGATCACACGACCGTCGGGGGCCATCTGAGAGCTTTGCGCGGGGAAAATGATCCCCTGGTGACATTGGTGGAACAAGGGCGCGGCACCAAGGGGGACCTCTACATGCTGACCGTTCCGGAGGAGATGAAGACGGCGGCCGAAGATCTCACCTGGCGGAAGGGAAAGGTCCACGCGCTGCGGCCGGTGTTCCGAGAACTAGGCCTGCCGGCGGCCTTCATTTACGAGGCACTGGAACACTCCCCCGGCCTCTCGACGGCGGAGATCGTGACGCTCACCAGGCTCTCCCGGACAACAGTCAGTGAAGCACTCGAGGTGATGGCCGCTTGGAACATGATCGCTCGCGACACCACACGGGCCTGGTCCGTGGTGGCCACGACGTCATTGAAGGAACTTGCCGAACACTTCGGAGTGCTGGAAGCCGTCGCGGCCCAGCTGCAGCGCTACAAGATCGAACGGATCCTCTGGAAGGAATGGCTGTCCAAGAACGTCAACACCGTCTCGGAGCTCCTCTCCCCCGGCGAAGACTACCCATGGGAGGCATTTGAGGGCCCTCCGGATGATTGGGCCCTCGCCGATATGGCGTTCACCAGGGCAGGGTAGGGTTCACCGCCGGAGAAGCGCGTGCGTTCTTGCATGCATGCATGCAAGAACCCACGACCGGTGGAGCATCCCTCAGTTCTGGCCCCAGCGGGCTTTGATAGCCTGCTCGATCGCTTCACGCACGGAGATACCCTCGTCTTCCGCGGCCGCGTACAGTACGTCGATGACGTCTTGGGATAGGCGAGTGCTCAACGGAAATGTCACTTCGCGGCGGGCGGCCTTTCGGTTCGGGACCGCCTTGGACACCTTCGCAGGCTTGGCTGCTTGGCGCGGAGGAGCCTGTGTCGAGGGAACGGGTGCGGCAACCGGGATAACTGCCGCCACTCCCCCGTCGGCCGGGGCTGGTTCCTCAGGTTTCGTCGGCGCTGGCGCCACGGCTGCCGGAGAATAGTCGACCGGGTCGACCTTCTCATCAGGGGCCGGCCTCGGCGTCCGGCGCAGAACGGCCGGGCGGTCTTTCAGGTCTTCGATCATCGGATAATCTCCTTCATCAGCTCGTTGTAGGCATCCACAACGGGCTGGCCCTTGCGGTACTCCCCATACCATTCCTGCGTCATGCGCATCTCCTGGACGATGGTCCGGTGCGGGACCAGCGGGGTCAACAGCATTCCTGTCTCGCGAAGTTCTTCAATGCTGGCCACCGCGATGCGGGACATGACGGTGGAGGCGACGGCTCCGACGACGATGCCGGCCTCGTGCAAGTTATCAGGGGCTCCGATGCGCTTACGGGACATCCGGAACTGTTCGACGCTCTTGCGGGCCCCGGCAACACCGTCTACTCCGTCGACGGTGGCGCCCGCTGCGTACACGATCGTGTCGGCGGCGTTCAGGGCGGAGAGGGTCAACGGGCCGCCCTGGCGGTTCGGGCAGTCGATGATGACGACGTCGGCGTCAATCCCGATGAGCGAGGTGCGCAGGCGCAGCTCGGCATGATCGGCGCGGTCTGCTTCACGGTTCGAGACGCTGCGGGCGGAGGGAACGACACGCAGGTTCGGGAACCAGCTGGACTCTACGGCGAGGTCCTGGGCCCAGCCTTCCGGATCCGTGTCACTTAGGATGGCGCCGACGTGGAGGCCATCCTCCTTTGGTTCGACACCGATCCACTTGCTAGCCGCGGCCCGGGGATCGAGGTCGACGAGTACAACTTTGCGCCCAGAGGCGGCGGTGACAGCCGCCAGGGACACCGCGGTTGTCGTCTTCGTGGCACCGCCAGACTCACTGTAAACCATGATTGTTTGCATGCTTGCAAGCCTTCCGGACACATATGTGGGTTACAAGGAGCCACGCCGACCACTCCCCTACTGTGATCAAGATGGCATGCAAGCTGTCTTTCATGCATGAATGCATGAAAGACAGCTTGGATGCAAGAAAGCTGAGCAGAATTCGTTCAGGTCATAGGTTTTGGGCACACAACCTTGGCAGTCATCCGGCGCTGTGCCTTGGGTTCCTTGCCCCCACGCCGTGACAAACGAGGACTGAGTTGTACATGCATTCATGCATGCATGACAGAAAGCCAGCATGCACGAAGGAACGGATGCAAGCATGCATGCATGACAGCTGGCATGCATGCCTGCATGCCAGCAGCTCAAGTAGTGGCCGGCGAAGAAGGTGTGCATGAAACCTCATGAATCCAGCGGCTATATGTTGAGACCAGCGCCGACCTCGGATCGGCCCACTCCTTGGATGTTCCACTAGGGACCGTTCCAGAGTACGAAACGATATTTCCGCGCTTGTCGGCGGGAGGATGTCAGCTCGAGTCGATGCATGGGGGAGGGGCTGGGAGTCTCTTGTTGTCCTAGATAGAAAGCGAGCTGATAACTTTCGGGCCTTCCCCGTATCGAAGCGCTGGCGGACCGTCCGGCTAGGGCATATCCCAAATTGATGTCAGTCGACTGCGCTAACTTGCGGCGGATTGTAATCCGCTTGCCAATTCCAGACACCTTGCCGAACGGGGTCTACAGTGACCCTGACACTCGTCGGGGTCGAGTCAGTGGTCCCATACAGACGAACCTTTGGCGGTATCGACGGCGTCCGGAAGTGAAATAGTGTTGAGGTCAAAGACTGGCGTTGGCTTGGGGGGACACGGCAGCAAGAAAACTCGAACAAAGGACCCCCTGTTGGCCCGCAAGATCCATGTCCAGCTGATCGACGACATTTCAGGTGAGGACGCCCAGGAAACCCTCCGTTTCTCCCTTGAAGGATCCGATTACGAAATCGACCTCGCAGGGGAGAACGCAGCCGGATTGCGCGAGGCATTGGCACCGTTCGTCGCCCACGGCCGGCGCGTCCGCAGCGAGTCCCGGAGCCGGAGTACCAGAACCGTACCGTCTGTCAGGGAAGAGACTCAGAGGATCCGTGAGTGGGCCATAGCCAATGGTTACAGCCCCAACTCCCGCGGACGCATCAGCCAGGACATCAGAAAAGCCTACGACGACGCGCACTGAGCAACCGGTAGGGGACCGTTGTGTGCGTCAGTCCTTTAGTTGTTCCTTGGACTGGCGACCTCCGCTGCCTGGTCCAAGGTGAATCGAGATCCCTGTCAGGTGGCGAAAACCTCTGCCGGTCCTGGGGTAAGTCGATGTCAGTCGTCTCTCCGGTATCTCAAATACGATCGATTCCTGAGAAGGTCGGGTCGTGTTCCAAGGGACGTAAGGAATGTCGAGGAACTCGGGGTTCGACACGCCCCTCCACAGTCTCAGAATGCCGTCCAACAACAGATAGTCTCAGAATGGCAATTTGATCGGGATTAAGAGAATACGGGGACGCCCATGGCTGTAATCGGGTACGCGAGGGTTTCCACCGCGGAACAAAACCTTGATCTGCAGCTCAACGCACTCCAGGCGGCCGGCGCAGCCCGGACCTTCGCCGACAACGGCGTCAGCGGATCGACAGTGGAACGCCCTCAGCTGTCCAAAGCACTGGACAGGCTGGGGACCGGCGACGTACTCACCGTATGGAAGCTCGACCGTTTGGGACGCAACACCCGGCACGTACTGGACCTTATCGAGGACATCCGGGAACGGGGAGCAGGCTTCCGTTCCCTGACCGAAGGTCTGGACACAACCGGGCCCATGGGCACCGCGATGCTGACGATTATGGCCGCATTCGCACAGCTGGAGCGCGACACGATGATCGAACGCACCAGGGCCGGCCTCGCTGCGGCCGCGGCCAACAACCGCCACGGCGGAAGACCCCGCAAAGTAGATGACGCTGCCGCTGCCCGGGCCAGGGAACTCAAAGGCAAAGGAATCAGTGCCTCCGACATCGGCAAGATGCTCGGAGTCTCCCGCGCTACTGTCTACCGATACCTTCTCTAGACAGTACGGTCCTAGCGTTGAGAGACGACCTGGAGTGTAGCGCTTAGGGCACATCAACCGGGATGTTTTGCAGGCAGGTCATACAGGAATCAGAGAGTGTTCCTGCCTACGGCTTTCTCGAAGGGGAGGCCCGAAGGCGGCGAGCTGGCCGGTGGGGGACCGGCTTGCCGACGAACTGCTGCTCCGTCACTCTGCGCCTCTAGCCCTCAAAATGTCGGGGCTGGGCGATACATTTTTCCATACCGGCAAAAGGACCGGTTTAATCTTCAGGGGATGATTATGAGTGCACCCGATCGACGAGTCAGTGTGATCTTCAGTTGCGGGAGGGGCCACGAGCACGAGCTTTGCGTCAGCATTGAACGCCAGGTACCACCTGAGCTTCGTTGCACGCCGGACGCTGGCCAAGGCTATGGCCCCGGAGGAGACGGTGGCTGCACGGTACCGGCCAATTTGAGCGAGGTGGTGCAGCGTGAGTTACGAGATGCCTTCCAAGAAAGCAAGCGGCGGGGACACGTTCTCATTCGTCAATAGCAAAACGGGAACGTCCCCGGTTTTGTTGAATCCTTCACCTAAGGCGGTTTGTGACCGCAGCGCCCGGTAAAGGACCGGCTCACGGGCGCAAGCTGAGAGGTGACCGGGCCGCCACCCGCTCAGACAGGTCCCGGAGCGGCCATTCGTCGTTGATAGTGTTCGGGTATGTGCAGGCCCTACTCCCCGTACCACGAACCAGGGTTCGACACGTGGAAGCAAGGGGTAGAGGCACTGCCACCTTCGGAAGTCTTGATCCGCGAGGCGGAACGGACGGAGCAGGACGGTCGCTGGATGCGATGGATGCAGGCAAGCTGCGAGTCAACCAACATTCGCTCTGTCGAGGACAACGTATCGAGGATCGGGCAGCAGTTCGTTTTACTGGCAGAAATCGCTGATCATCCAGTCGGCTTCTGTTGTGTGCTCGCGGGTCGAACCAATTCGGATCCGCTGTTCATTCAGCTGGTTACAGTAGTTCCCTTCGTGCGGCGACGAGGGGCAGGAATCGCGCTCCTTAGCGCGGCCGCCGAGTGGCAGCCGCAACGCAACATCGCGATGGCTACTCTCGACGAGAACGTCGCCGCCCAAAGGTTGAATGAGCGTCTCGCGCAATCGATCGGTGGGAACATTCAGCGTGTTCCCGCCGGCCGGTTCCGGCCGTCCGATTTAGGGTATTCTCCAGGCGAGCGTCACCGCCCCTGGATGATCAACCGCCCACAGGAAACTAACTGACGGCCGCGCTCCGGCGAGACAGTTACTGCTCGTGCGCCGCAAAGCGATCCTCAAACGGGGTAGCCGCGGCGCGTGCCATCCTTGGGGTATGGCACGAACCTGGTTGTCGGTGACGGTGGAATTGCTCGGTGGTCGTGGTGAGGAGCTTTGGCCATGGCCCGGGCGCATCTTCGCCGTGGGACCGTCGCACACCTTCATGGATCTCGCCGATGCCATCAACGATGCTTTCGCCCGGTGGGACCGCTCGCACTTGTCGGTGTTCACCCTGGCCGACGGCCGGGTAATCACTGATGAAGAGACGGGAGCGGAGATGGCCTCGTCGATCCGCGGGCCGATCATCGCGCCAATCGACATCGCGGCTGCCAAGGTCGCCCGGACGGTGGGGCCGGGGGATGAGTTTCAGTTCACGTTCGATCTCGGTGACGCGTGGATGCACCGGTGTGTGGTCGGGGAGGTGAAGGTCGACCCGATGGAGGTATTGGGTGTCCGTCCTGATGTCCCCCTGTCGTACTGGGGTTGGGGGAGCATCCCGGACCAGTACGGGCGCCGGTGGGCTGCTGACGATGGGGAGAGCCGGGCGCCGGGGAGACCGGGCCGGCTGCACCCGATGCTGCTGCACGCGTGGCCCGCAGAGGTGCAGGTGCCGGGACTCGACCTGTCCGAGCTGCGTGGAGCCATCGCGGCAACAGATGCGGCCCGCTTCCTCGCGGCGGTGACGGGACGGCACATCGATGACGCTCTGCAACAGGTGGGGGCGGGCATACCGATGGCGCTGGGGCAGAGACGCCGGGACGCCGAGCCGGTGGCATTGTCGGTCATCAACCGGCTGACTTGGCGCGGCGGCCCTGGTGACCGGCTGCTGGCCGAGGACCTGCTGGCCCGTCTGCGCCGCGAGCCGCTGACGGGCCGAGTGGTGCCGGTAGACCTGGACATGCTCAGCACCGTGCTGGAAGGGGATCCCGAGCTGTCGACCGGTGGCTACCTCGACCTGCGCACCGGGCAGGTGTACGACGAGACCGCCACTGACCCGATGATGGTCGGGGAGGACGCCGCCATCGACATCGAGGAGGAGCCGGACCGTTGGCTTCGAGTCGACCGCACCGGTTCGCGGAACGGCTGGCGGGACATGGCGGACTTCGCCGAGCGGCAGCACGATAAGGCCCTCCGCGAGCGGCTGGAGCGGGCCATCGAGGGCAAAGGCGCCTTCTTCCGGTTCCGCGACCTCGTCGACGGCGAGAACCTTAGCGAACAATGGTACGCCTTCTCCGCCGACCGCCAGATGGGCCGTGCCCGCGAGTTCCTCGCTGACAATGGCATCCGCGTGGGCTGACGAGCCGGGTCCGGTCAGCGCCGGCACAGGACCGTGCAGCCCGCCTCATACCCTCAACCGTGGAGCAGCTGACTAGCGATCGTGAGGTCGAGCTCCGGTCACAGGGTCGTCCCAAGGCAGGTTCTCCTCGCGGACATGTCGTGGCCGTGCAGACGGCTTCGGAGAATGACAGCGGCGTCCCAACAGCTACAGCCGTGACTGGTCCTTGTCGCCGGACTTGTGGGACAACTAGCGGGACAGCCAGGTTACGCCGCCCTGCGCAGAGATTTGCAGCGGGGAGTCCTCCGCTCTCACTGTCCCGGTGGGACACAACGTTTCTCCATGGCGGGAGCCGAATCCCTCACCCGGATTCGACTAGTGTTCGTTCCAGCTGGGGCGACGGGCCTCCGTGCATACGGGATAGGGAAGCCCCATGACGTCTGACTTTGCATCACAGGGTTTCCGGCGGGGGCGGAGTGACATCCCTACGCGCGGCGGGGTGAATGAGCGGGTCGCGGGACAGGCAGTCATTGAGAAGCTACTGGCCGATTTAGAGGGGGCGCCCCCGCGGTCGTTTCTAGGTCGCGTTTTCGGTGCTGACCCGTTGAGTCCGGACAATTTCCCCTGGTACAAGGGTGCTCTCGGGGAGATAGCAGTCGGGCAGATCCTTGAACGGTTGGGTCCTGAGTGGACAGTCCTGCACGCCGTGCCAGTGGGCACCGGCGCATCCGATATTGATCACGTGCTGATAGGTCCGGCTGGCGTATTCACCCTCAATACCAAGAACCATGCCGGGCAATCGGTTTGGGTTGCGGGCCGGACTTTGATGGTGGTCGGCAAGAAACAGCGTCATCTCTACAACGCCAGCCACGAAGCCACCCGGGCAGCGAAACTTCTCACCCGCGGAGTGAATGCTCCCGTTGAGGTCACCGGCGTTGTGGTCGTCATTGCCCCGAAGACCATGACGGTCAGGGAAAGATCCTCCGACGTTGCTGTGGTCACGGACCGACAGCTCTTGAGGTGGCTGAGTGACTGCCCGAGCAAACTCACGGCCAGGCAGATAGCGGTGATCACAGCTGCAGCAGTCCGGCCCGGAACGTGGCACAGAAATCCGCCTGTCGTGGTGGAACCGGCGTCTCTGCAATACGAGTTCGCCAGGCTGCGAACTCTCGTGGACAGCGCCCGACGTCGCCGCGCAGGATGGCTCCTTGCCCTTCTTCTCGGTGCACCACTTGTCCTTGCCACCCTGTCTGCATATTTAGGACCATAAAAAAATATACCCCTGTATAAAAAAATCCTTATAGGGGCTCATACTTTTCTATAGACTGTTCTGGTGGACTCCGACATGAACCCCTTCGCACCCGGCTCTGGACTCAAGCCTCCCGCGCTGGAGGGACGCGAAGCAGAGATTGAAGCGTTTGATCGTCTGATCGTCAGGACCAAACGCCAAGCCGCTGAGCGAGGAATGCTATTGTCCGGTCTCCGCGGTGTCGGAAAGACCGTGCTGCTAAACAACTTTGCCGCACAAGCAGAGCGTCACGACTGGTTTGTTGTGCAGATAGAAGCCCAGCCCTCTCCGGACGGGCGGAAGGCAACGCGGCAAAAACTGGCCCGGGCGATCGAGGCGGGCGCGAGGAGGCTCCGGACCAGGTCCGCCTGGGACTACGTAAAAGGTGTCCTGGGCAGCATCGGTTCCTTCAACGTAACCCTCGGCGTGACGGGAGTGTCAGCCACACTCGGTACGACGGAAGGGCGGGCTGACTCCGGGAACCTGGACATCGACCTCGAAGAGCTCGTTGAAGACATAGCAACAGCCATGAGCAAATCCCGCAGCGGTTTCGGAATTTTCATCGATGAGATGCAGGACCTTGATGAGGAGCTTTTGGGAGCGCTGATTTCAGTCCAGCACATGGCCGGACAGAAAGGCTGGCCGTTCTTCATCATTGGGGCCGGACTGCCCAACCTGCCTGGAAAACTCAGCGCCACGAGGTCATACTCCGAACGTCTCTTTGACTACCGCACCATCGGAGCCCTTGACCACGCATCGGCAGCTGATGCCATCAGCCTCCCGATGAACCGGCTGGGTGCGCACCTGGAGGCTGACGCCCTGCGGGCGCTCGTCACCGCGGCCGATGGTTATCCCTTCTTCCTGCAGGCCTATGGCAAGGCCGCATGGGACGTTTCCTCCAGTAAAACGGTCACCCTTGACGACGCCCGGCTGGCCCTGGAAATAGGGACGGAACAACTCGACGCAGGCTTCTTCAGGGCACGCTGGCAGCGGGCAACACCCGCAGAACGCCAGTATCTCCGGGCCATGGCCGAGGACCACGACGAAGCCTCATCCACCGCCATGGTGGCATCACGGCTTAACCGGGCAGCCAGCCGGCTCACGGTCGCCCGATCAAGTCTTATCTCTAAAGGCCTTATCTACGCCCCGGATCATGGCGCTGTCCGCTTCACCGTTCCCGGCATGTCCGGTTTCATCAGCCGGCAGTTCGAAGAATAGTCCGTGGAAGACCCGCCGGAAGCGTTCTCGGACCATAGGCCTCCGAGCAAATCGACAGCGGGAACATAGCGTCCCTTGGGAACTGTCCTAGATCCAAGGTTGTGGCACACACATGGCCTGCAGGATGGTCATGTGAACTGGAACGCAGTCGGAACGGAACGACTGCCTCTATCACCATTGGAGTCCGACAGTTGGGCTAACCGTGGACGCCAAGGCGGAACCTTTCGGGATCCTCGGTAAATGCTGCCTTCTGTAGAGAGGCTTTCGCATCTGGGGCCAGTAGCATCACAAGATAGGTGCCATTCCATGGGGGAAACAATGACCGAATCAACCGTCACGCCGTTCGAAGAGTTCTCACAAAGACGGCGCCGCAACGTCGCTGAGCGGGACGAAACAGTGGAAGCCATCGACAATGACTATGCCAGGGACCTGGCAGATCGAGCGGCGGGCGACCTCTACACGCGATCCCTGGTGGAGAGGGAAATTGGTCATCAACTTGTTCAACCTCGAAGCCATTTCCATCGGGAAGGACTACACACCCGGAGTATCGACGGGCTGCGGTTGTATGTTCTGTGAGAGTGTGCGGATCGAAGAAGTCGCGGCCTTATTGCACGGCAAGAGGGAATTCGTTGCCATTGACTTGGAGACCACAGGGGTAAGCACCCCGGCCTGCAGGATCATCGAGGTGGCAGCCGTCCGCTTCAATAGCAGCGGGAGGGTGACCGGTGAGTTCTCCAGCCTGGCCTTCCCCGGTCACGGGTATCTGCACGGTGCCGAGTTCATTCATGGGATCAGTCAACGTGAGGTGGAAGCCGCACCACCCATCGCTGCGGTCCTTGGCCAGCTCCTCGATTTCGTTGGCGGACGGGTCGTCGTCGCGCACAACCTCCCCTTTGAAAACCGATTCCTGGGCTTTGAGTTCAAGCGGGCCCAACTCGAACAGGGTGAGATCCTTGGGTTCTGCACATATTCCGCCGCCCGCCGCCTGGTCTCAACCAGCGTCAACCACAAGCTGGCCACACTCGCCAAGCATTTCGGTATTCGCCAGGCCTCATCACACCGTGCCCTGCCCGACGCCCGCGTCGGTGCAGCTTTAGCCGTCGAGCTCATACGGGCCGTCAATACTGGAGCGCTTGCGAAAACCTCCGCGGCCGTCATTCATCTGTCGGGCCCCTCCGCACCGAAGCGGCTCGCGTCTGTCCGTCAAGGCTTCCGACAAGGGTGGAAGCCAAGCGAAGAACAGGACGCGATCCTCGAGGCTTTCTTCGAACACGGCGACATCAAAATCCTTGCCGGCGCCGGAACAGGAAAGACAACGACCCTGCAGCTGCTCGCCAACTCCACAAAATCCAAGATCACCTACCTGACGTTCAACAAGGCCACAGCTGTCGAAGCCCGCGACAGGTTTGCCTCCAACGTCTCGGCCACCACCATCCACGCCTTCGCCCACGCCGCACTAAGAGCGCAGGGTAAGGGCTCGTGGCTCGCCCGGCTACGCAACGGCATCGAACCGATAAGCATCACGGCCCGGCGGCTCGGCGCCCTGGAACCAGGGTTCATTGAGGCATTCGGCAGTGCAAGGCTGGCCCAGCAAGTGAGCCCCTACGAACTTACTCAAATGGCCGTAGAAACCGTCAAGGATTATTGCCACAGTACAAACCAGACGCTGCTCACCCGGCACGCCAAAACCGGCAAGGTGCCGAAAAGCCTGCTGCCGGAACTGATACCGCTGGTTCTCCTCATGGCTGAGGAACACTGGGCGAACATCAGGGACGAGAAGGTCATTGACATGCCCATCAGCCACGACCACTATCTGAAATTCTGGCTGCTGACCAACCCAATCCTCGGAGCTGACGGGGACATCCTTTTCGTGGACGAGGCCCAAGACCTGAGTCCTGCCGTGGCTCGCGCGATCAAGCTCCAGCACCGCCTGAAAAAGGTCTACGTCGGCGACCCCAACCAGTCCATCTATGGATTCGCCGGCGGTAAAGACGCACTGGCCTCCATCAAGGCAAGACACACTTTGCCGCTGACCACGTCCTGGAGGTTCGGCGACGGCGCTGCTGCGATAGCGAACGGCTGGCTCCGCGCTCTCAAGGCGCCGCACCTCATCCGAGCGAACCCGAAGCGAACGACTGCCATCGGCTCCTGTACGCAGCCAGATGCCGTCCTGACCCGCACCAACGCCGGAGCCGTCCATGAGCTAATGGCCCTACAGGATCTTGGCTTCAACGCGACACTCAGGTCCGATCCGCAGTCAATCACGACACTGCTCCTGGCCGCGGCTGACCTGATGGAGGGGCGCAGGACACGGCATGCAACACTAAGCCGTTTCAGCTCCTGGGCTGAAGTGCGCGAGCATGTTCTCTACGATTCGGCCGCGCATGAACTTCGGACATGGACGAAGCTCATCGAAGACTATGGCGTACCGGAACTGGTGCGTGCCGTCAACGCGGCATCGGCGGGCGCGGGCTCCGGGACAGTCGTTTCAACAGCCCACAAGGCCAAAGGCCTGGAGTGGGACACGGTACGGATCGCCGCCGATTTCGCCCAGGTACTTACAATTGCCGTCTTCGTCAACGACAAGCATCAGTTGGCCGAAGAACAGCGGCTCGCCTACGTCGCAGTCACCCGGGCACGCAAGCATCTCGACCCGGGCCCACTCGTCGACTCCTGGCCGCCGCCGGACCGGACGGGAATAACTCACCTTCCCGCTGGGCAATTGAGCGGTGATCGCGAGGTGTCGTAGGATCCCGTTACAACTGCGTGCGCTGCCCTGCCTTCAGGTGTCCCATGTCCAAGGTTCTCTCGGGGTCTGAAGGACCCCTGTGCAGGCCTCCGGCCTGGCCCATTCATTTTGCTAATGATTCCGGGATGCCGAATCGCCTCGCAAGGAGTATGTGAATGGCCCCGACTAAAGGCTGATCTTCTAGCTCAACGCCCTCGTCCCCGTAATACACGCCCGTTTCGTCGCCCACTGCTTCGATGTCAAAAAGGTTGAGGACCTCGGCCACGCGAAACTGATACTCGGTGGCGGTCATTTGGCGAGACGCACGAACCGGAATTGTACTGAGTGTGCGCGCGACCTCAGCATCGACGGATTCAGTCATGGGCGCGCGTCGCGTTACCTGGTTCTGGTGCTGTCCGTGGGAGAAGATGACTTTCTGGTTCGCATCCAGGTGAAGGTCATCGGCGGTGACGCCGGCCAGTGTCAACAGAACGTGCGTCTCGAAGATCCGGATCGCACCGATCTTTCCATAGATGACCTCGGCACCCTTGGTGAGGCCGAAGTGGGCCCCAATGAAGGATTCGTTCAAATCCCTGGCCGGAACCGCGTACTGGTCAATGCCGCCGCCTGGGTAGATCATGTCTTCCTTTCGTAGGTGGGCCTTGTCGTGCCGATCCTACGGGAGCGACGTCAGGGCGAGACGGGGTTTCGCAGGGAGCGTCTTGAGGGCCAGTTAGGGTCCGATGCAGTTCCAGGCCTGAGGTGCTGCGCGGTGAAGTTGGGTGGGCTTTCAACGCGTAAGGTGCTGGCATGAACCCCAGCGAAATGGACCCTGCAGTCGAAGCCATGCGCGCTCTTGCCGGCCCCGGCCATACGATCCCGGATGCCGCGGACCACATACCCAATGCGCCCGGTCTGTATGCGGTGCACACGGAATCTGCAATCTGGCGGATGCTCGGGCTAGATGAACGTGACCCCGAGATACCGCTATATGTGGGAAAGTCTGAAGACGATCTCGTAACACGAGATCTGAAAACCCACTTCGCAATTGAGCGGGGAGAAAGATCTACGACCGGTTCATCGACGGTCCGCCGCTCATTTGCGGCGCTCCTCCGGGAGCCGCTCGAACTAAGCGGAGTGCCCCGCAATAAATCGAAACCGGGTCACTTTGCCAATTACGGACTCGAGCGTGACGCAGACGACCGGCTGACCGACTGGATGCAAAAGCATCTGACGATCGCGGTGTGGCCGAAGCCGGCAGGACTGGACCTCACGCTTGCAGAAGTCGAAAAACGCGTCCTCCGCCGGTGGGGGCCCCCGCTCAATTTAACCCATGTGCCGGCGCCCCTGCAGCAGCTGCGTTCCGCGCGCGCGGTCTTGGCGGCAGAGGCGCGGGCCTGGGCATAGCATCAGGATTTCCGTACCCGGAGGAGGCCCTGGCTAAGCTAATTTGTCGGAGGAATCCCTTGTTCTTGCCATTGGCCGTACGTCAATCCAGTCGCCGGTACCCGCCAGCTGATGCGCCCGTTTGTTGTTCTACCAGAAACGACGGCAGCTGCAGCGCTAGGGCTCTTGAATATGTGGGGCTTCGTGAAGCGGGCCGTTGCGCCATCGACAACGAGAACGCCAGCTGAAATGAGTTTCTCATGGAGGTTTTCGTAGGAATGATTAGTTCCTATCCAAGCAGTTCTCGCCGTGGATCCTGCCAGGACGGCAAACTCGCCGTCAACCTCCTGCGCCTGCGCAGTAATCCCGACATTAGCGACCGACATTTCGAATATGGGCGAAGTGGACAAGTTTTGGCCGTGAGCAGAAGGATCGGCCGGTGCAGGAAGGCTTCGTAGAGCATCGACGCCGAGGACGGGGAGGATGATCTTGGCCTGGTCGATGAAGTACTCCATGTCCGACCTGTCCGCCTCCGGCAGTGGAAGTGGCTGGGGTGCCGTTCCATTGGTGACATTTGCCCTGCCTGCGGCAGTAGCAATGGCGATGAATCGGCTTTCCAAATATCTGGCATGCGCTTTGGTGAGGTTTGCGTCTTTACTCGTGAGAACGATGGCCCTATTCCAGAAATCCTTGCCGCCCCTGTCCTCTGATCGGTGGTGCATTTTCAGACGCTCACCAACGTTGTCGCCTTCCCCGATGTAGATGAGTGCTTCGTCCAGGTCCTCGACGCCATCTCCTAAAAGGAAGTAAATGCCAGTGCGTTGGGCTTCCTCCCGACGGAGAAGTTCGGCCAAGTCCGACCTGCTGGCGGCGACGATGTGTCCTGTCCAGTTCATGATTTCGGCAGTGAGCATTCCCCCGGGGGTGCCATCAACCAAGAACAACCGGACCTGCTTGCCGATGGCCATACGTTCTGTCCTTCTTGGTTCAGATAACCGAGTCCACTTTCAGCCAGGAAGGCCTCCCCGATTCTATGGGCACCCCTGCCAATATCCTGGCCACATGGCAAACGCCGAATGGCTCGGCAAAGCTTCGGTCGCCTTCATGCTGACCCCGACTGCATCAGGACTGTGAATTCGGACCGCCGAGCCAGAAGAGTGCGATATCGACATCCCTCGCAGACCAAGTGTGTCCGTGTTGGCCTGCCGTTGACCGCAGGTCTTCGACCAGTTCCATGTATCGTCCGTACCTTCCGCGCGCAGGCGAGAGAGAGAGGCCGAGAGTCTCCAGCCCGGTTTGGGCCCGCTCGTCGTATACCGCCATTCGTTCGGGAGCTGCGGCTAGCAGAAGGGCTGAAGCCAGTGCATCTCCCGTTTTGAAGCCGGGAAGCGGTGAGAGCGCCGCCCGGCCGGCAGAAGCCGCCGCAGGTACCGGTAGTGACACATCGGTGACAGCAGAGACGGCCTTCTCCGTTATCACCCTGACTTCCTCTTCGGGCTTGATCATCAGTTCGCGAACCCAGGGAGTATCCCCGCGGAGGCGCTTCCAGAACAGCAAGGCTCCGATGTCGGCCTTGCCGATGCTGGCCGTCGCGCGAATTCGGTCTGCGACCTCGGTGAGGACCTCGTCGTATGATCGCGATGTGCCTGCCATGTACGCGGCGTGGGAGTCTCGAAGTGTCTCCCAAGCCTTCAGGTCGAGGATTTTGGGGGTGTGGTCCGGCGCGTTCATGTTTTGAGGATGCCACAGCATCGACTGTTCGCCGGCGGGCTCCAAACAGTGTCGTGTTGCCGGACATAGTCGGGCGTAGTCTCGCTCGGCCCCACGGTGAGGTCTCACGACGTCGCGGCTATTTTCTCGGTGCCGCTGGAGCAGACACGAACAGCCGAACAGCGGGCCAGCAGCACCGCAGCCGATGCAACGTCCAGGGTGGTCGCGGCCGAGGCGCGGGCAGACACCCTGCAGAAGCACACGAGGCGCTATTGCAATGCGTCGTGCCGGAAGCCCCCGGTTCCGAATAATCCGCCCCAGACCAAAGACATCTTTCGGAATCGACCAAAGAAATAAACCCCGGTCCGAAGACCGGGGTGTATCAAAATGAGCCTCGACTCACTACTTTGCGTGCGCGAGGGGGGATTTGAACCCCCACGCCCTTTCGGACACTGGCACCTGAAGCCAGCGCGTCTGCCGTTCCGCCACTCGCGCGCAACTTCTTCCACGTACTGTCAGCCACAGACTCCGGACTAGCAAAGTTGTGTAGGCAGCGAGGTCCAGCATAACGGACTATCGCAGATTCGCCCGCGAAACCGAAACGTGGGTCGAACCTCTATGGGCCAGACAGCAGCGAATTCGGCGGCCATGTCAAGGACCTGGAACTGATGCAAGGATCTGCCGGATGATCGCAGCCCGCTGCTCGTCGCCGTCCCCACGGTTGTAGCTGTACATCTTCAACCCGACTGTAACCAGGTGGGCAGGTGCGCTGTTAAACCCGGTAACTTCGTATCTCTTTATAGGCTCGTCGCCCGGATACACGATGATCGAGAGGGGCGAATGAAGGGCAGCGGCCGTGGCGAGGGCTTGATATACATGTTTGTCGCGGGGTGTTTCCCCGGGGAGTGTGTATTTTGCCTCAAAAGTGGCCACGATCTTACTTCGTTGGCTAAGGACGCCATCGGGAATGACATTGGTGGCAGTTGCTCCGGCATTTGAGAGTAATGGGTGCTTTCCCTTCGTCCCGACGTCAATTTGCATCCCAGGTGTCCGCGCCACAGCGCTCAGGACACGTCCTAGAAGCGTCTCGAGCAGTGGCCAGGGTTCGACCGCGACTTCTAGACCTATGGAACGACCGGGGTCTCCCACGATTGAGCGGTTCTTCAGGACGGCGGCGGCAATGTCCCAGGCTGGCTTGTACTTTGCCCATTGAGATGGCAAATTTCGGTTGGCTACGGCCGGATTAACGTAGGTTGGCGCGGGGTGGCCGGGGATCACGGACGTTTCCAGAAGTCGCAGGCGCGAAAAGAGGCTGGCATCGCTTACGGTTCGCCGGAAGTTACCGGCGACGATGGATAGGCCACGGGTGAAGTCATTTGCGACGGTCAAGTCGTCCCGCTCGATGGGAAAGATTGTCGGATCGAGCAGAGCGCTCCTTACCCACTTCCCGACGTTGAGATGTCCGTTCAAGCGACGGGAAGTCAGCCTGTGGTGTTCATAGACTTGAATGGGGCCTTCTTGGGCTACCGCGCGCTCCAGACGGCGAGCATATTCGAAGGCGACGGCTGTGGAGAGGTCATTTCGACGAGGCCCGAGTTTCGAGCGTTGTGATCCGGTTACCGATATGCGCGTGCTGTCTGTGAGTAACTGGACGACTGCTTCGGTCCAATTGACCTCGGATCCCACTTTGGGTTCGACTTCAAGGACAGCTCCGCTCCCCAGCCGGACGGAGCCGACCAGGTTACGAAGCTCGATCTGATTATTTGGTCGTGCGAACTGTTTGAGAGTCGGGGCCAGCTCGATCTTCAAGCGTCCGACTGCCTCTTCGATGGCCTTTGCCGTCTCGGTGGTTGCGTCTCCCGGTATGTGTTCCCGGAATCTGACGCGGTCTTCCATCACAGAGCGGCGAGGCGCAGAAGCTCAGTATGTAGCTCTCCCGTCTCCAGCGCTGCCAGTTCATTGAAGTGGAGCCGCGGACTTCCGTAGGTTCCCAGCGAAGAATCGGACGCCTTCCACCATGCCGCCTGCGTTCCGTTATTCTTGACAGCTTTGTCGGACGTACCGGCGATGAGGAGAGCACCCAGAAGATCGTCGTTGTCCTGGAGAGCGAGGCGGAGGGTTTGGGTGACCCTGCGGTCCCATGCCACGGCGAGCGAATGCAGCCGTTCAGTAGCCGAGTCACCCGAAACATGCCAAAAATTGCTCTGGCCCAGACGGAAGTCCTGGCCCAAGACAGCATCAATGCGATCGTTCATAGCTCTCAGGAGCACGACGGCCAGATGACTGACGGCACCGGACGTCCATAGTTCCCAGGGAAGAGTGAGGTCGGCCTCAGCATCGGCACTTACGTGCTGGCTCAGTGCCTCGTAATCGGGCGGCATCTCGACGATGGAGAAGCGGCGACGAAGAGCGGCGTCCAATGGGGCAACAGAGCGGTCGCTGCTGTTCATCGCGGCGGCAATCCATAGGTTTGGTGGCAATGTAAATCGAGAGTTGACGGTGGTAACTCCGTCGGCCGCAAACTCGCCGGGCACGTCAACCTTCAAGTCGCCGTACGGAAGGTCGACGAATGCTGTCCCGCGCTTGTCCTTGTCGAGCAGTGCGAGAGTATCGCCGAGTATCGCGGCGGCATTGCCGCGATTGAACTCGTCAAGTATCAGGATCGCGGCATTCTCGCCCGCTGACGCATAGTGAGCGAGATTCACGAGTGGCCCAGTGGCCACCTTGATTGCAACCCCACCATTGGCGGCCGGCTCGGGCATTAGACCGAGGACGAGGTTGTCATAGGAGTAGCTGGGGTGCAGGACCACTGTGCGCGTTTTTCCAGGAGCGAGGGATGCCGATTCTTCGGACCACGCGTCGTGGTTCTTGCTGGGATCGAAGAGAATCCCAGTGCCCGGGTTCTCGATGTACTTGGTGAGTCGCTCCAACAGCACGGTCTTGCCGGTGCCTGGCGGACCAACGAAAAGCAAATTCGGGTTATCTTCGAATTTCTGCAGGACTTCGGCAACGTCAGGGGTTAGTGCTGCCCCTCCACCTTCGAGCAAGATTGACGCGCAAGACCGAGTAGGAATTGCCTTCGCTACGACTGCCTGAATGGCCTGGGGCAGTGCTGCTGTGTCAGCAAACTTCAACTCTGGTGTCGGGTCTTGAATGTATGCGCGGATATGGAGGACGTTGGTCTCTCCGTGGAGCTTTATTGCCATAAGGTACGCCTTAACCCCAAGCTCCTCGAACGCCTCGAGGTGGCTGTCAGCCTCGTTGGCCGTGGCCCCCTCAGGGTTGCCAGGAATCGTGCCCGGACCGCTAGGGGTCGGTGTCACGCTGAGCCTCCAAGGAGCTGGCGCTCCCAGAACCGTGCGCCAGGTGAGGTGGTGCCTGTCCACTGAGTGCTTGACAAACCCTTCAGCTTGGCCGCCAGGCCATTTGAAAGTCAGGTTGGTACGTTCACCCCCATCATTCGGCGGTAGGAGGTCTGCCATAAGGTCTCGGCACAATCCGGATACCTGTAAGTAGTCCTTTGTGTAGCTGGTGTCTCCGTCGAACCGGCCGTAGGTGGCTTTCTGAGCGGTTTTTCCGAAGTACCAGATCCAGACTGCTTCTACGGGTTGTGCGGCCAAGAGGGATCCTACTTTCCGATAATGATGGTCTCGGGGGAACGTCGAGCTTCCACGGCCCTCTTGCTTTGCGCGGCTATCGAGCGGTGCGTTGTGAACCCGATGATATCTGCATCCGGAAAAAGGTCCCGGACCTGTTCGTTGTCACGGTTGGACATGACCCATCGAACACCCCGAGCAGTTAGGACCGTGCAGATATCAGCCAGTTCCTGCAGGTCTGGCAGGCCGAAGACCTTGGAGGTGTATTTGTTGAACTTTGAGGTCGGTTCTTTCTCGTCCGAGTTCGACCATACGGGCAGATAGGGAGGATCGAGATAGACGAAGTCCCCTGGCTCCGCACGTAAGCATGCTTCGCGGAAGTCTCCAAAGTACGCGTCGGCGACGGAGAGCGTGTTCTGCAGACCAAGAAGCGCTTCATCGGTCAGGCCGCGGAAGGGTCGATCGCCCCATGGAACGTTCATGGCGCCCGTCTTGGAGTTTGTACGCCACAGCCCATTCCAGGATGTCTGGTTCAGATAGATGAAACGCGCTGCGCGGGCCACGAGGCCTTCTGTGGTTGCGGCTCGCACCTCGTAGTAGAAGTCCTTTGAGTCGCGCTCTTTGTACCAGGCGAGGAGTGGACGCAGTTCGTCTTGATGTGAACGGACGGCGATCCACGCGTTGATGAGTTCTTCGTTGAGATCGGTGAGGTGGGCGCGGCCCTGAATCCTGCCCTGGACTGCGAAGAACATGGCACCGCCGCCCAAGAACGGCTCGTGGTAATTGACGAAGCTATCCGGCACATACGGAAGGATTTTAGGTAGCAGACGGCTCTTCCCGCCAGCCCACTTAAGGAAGGGCTTGCTGGCACGAGCTTCGGTTTCTGCCGACGAGATCGTGACGTTCGTCGTGGGCATCAACGTGTCGAAAATTGTGGGCCTCCGCGGCTAGACCTGCCAACTTTGGCAGCTGGCTCGTGAGATCATTGTGAATTGTATTGAACAGGTGGCCTCCGACATTGGGTCGCTGACCCTAGACCCGAGGTGAAGAGCATGAGTGACTTTGTAGAGCTGGTGTGGCCAAACAAAGAGCTCACGCTGAGGGCCTCAGGCCTCACCGGGTACGAGTGGCTTCAGCCAACCGATGAACTCCTCAAGAACTCACCAAAGCTCACCCCGCTGACCTCCACTAACTTAGACCGCCGGTCAAACATTCTAGTAATCGGCGATGGCCTTGATGCCATCGAAGGACTGGCGATGAACACGGATGCTCTGGAGGGCGGGGTCCGTCTTGTCTATATCGATCCACCGTTCAACACACAGGTCAATTTTCGCCAGTACAACGACACCATGCAGCGCCCGATGTGGCTCTCAATGCTTCGTGACAGACTTGCCGCCGTAAAGCCGCATCTGACGGAGGATGCCAGTATCTGGGTCCACCTTGATGACTCCGAAGTCCACAGGGCCCGCATGATCATGGATGAGGTCTTCGGTGAGAAGGCCTTCGTCACATCGATTGTCTGGCAGAAGAAGACGACCCGAGATAGCCGCGCGGCTTTCTCCTCAAATCACGACACCATTCTGGTTTACGCGCCCAGTGGGCCTCGGGCGTGGAAAACGTCCCGCAACCTTCTGGTGAAGGACGAAACCAACCTGTTGAATCGCGACCACGATCCCCGTGGACCCTGGACCGACGCACCGTTTACAGCACCTGGATTCCGGAAAGCGCAGCAGTACGACATTGTGACGCCCGGAGGAACGGTTTTGCGTCCTCCGCGGGGTCGCAGCTGGTACGCCACAGAACCAACCTTCGAAAGCTTATTGGCGGATGACAGGATCTGGTTTCCCAAGAATGGTAACGGCTCGCCCCGTCTGAAACTGTTCGCCCACCAGTTGAGAGGACTGGTTCCCTTCACGGTTTGGGGTTCCGCCGACGTAGGCACCAACGATGACGCCAAGCGACACCTCCTTGAACTCTTCCCTGAAGTTGAAGTCTTCGACACTCCAAAACCGGAGGAACTGCTGGAACGCATCATCCACATAGCTACGAAGCCGGGTGAGCTTGTCGTGGACCTCTTCGCGGGGTCAGGCACCACGGCGGCAACCGCACACAAGATGCACAGGCGTTGGATTGCTGTCGAACGCATCACGCAGACGGTACTAGATTTCACGCTCCCACGACTTCAAGCGGTCGTCGACGGAACAGACCGCGGCGGGATTACCTCTCAGACATCGTGGACAGGCGGAGGCGCATTTGAAGTCGTGCACGTCACTCCGCGATTCGGAACGCTGACATCGCCCCACAGGCCGGCTGCAGTCGCCAAGAAGATTGGCCGCATAGTTGACGCTGGGGACTCGGCTTCTGTCGCATGAAATTTAAGCTGCTTGGCTGACCCTACGGGTCCTCCAGCGCCTCTACCTCGGCGGCGTCCAGCAATGCTGCCGAATCGTCGCCGGTGGCCCGGGCCAGCTCGTCCAGGGATTTGAAATGGACCCGGGCGAGGGTGATGGCCACCAGCTCCAGGAATGCGGTGCCGTTGCGCTGTTCCAGGTCGCCGAGATATTCCAGCATGCGCCACTCCAGGGCGCCGGGGCCTTCGGATTCTTCGGCGGCGAGCCGCGTCAGTGTCAGGGCAGCCAGGTCCGGGTTGTCGTAGATGAGTCCCATGGGCCAACGCTACCCACGCCGCCGGTGCGGTCAAGAGCCGGTGCTAGCGCCAGCGGTAGGATTCCAGCGCGAGGAACAGGGGAGCGGGGTCGCCTTTCAGCCGGTCGACGGGGCGGGATCCGGCAAGGGCTCTGGAAGGGGTGACCATCCAGAGCGTGAAGTAGTTGTGCGGTATGTCCAGCTCCATCGCACGTTGAAAGAGCACAACGACGGTGGGGCGGAGCTGTCCGCCGGGGAGGAACTGGAAGCCCGGGCAGAAGGTGCCGTCGTCGATGAAGACGCGGACGAGCTGGCGCATCACGGGTTCGGGGTCTTCCATGAGCTCGGAGAGCCGGCGGCGTACCTGCTGCAGGGTCGGGAGCGTGAATTCCGTCCGGATTCCTGCCCACGTCTGATCGGTGATGGGTTGGCCGTTCACTCTTCTTCGGTTGTTTCGTCGGCGTCGCTGATGTTGTCCAGGAGCCAGTGCGTGGAGAGCGGGTTCCGGCGGAGCGTGGCGGTCCGTAGGGCGGAATGGGTGCCGGAGCGGACCTGAACTTGCCAGTATTCGATGCTGACGAGGTCGCCGCTGCCGACGGCTGCTGTGCGGCGGGTGTCCCACCAGGCGTCTCGTCCGAACCAGTGCTGGGATTCCGTGTCGGGATCGACAAGCCAGATCCGTCCGTCGTGGCGGATGGCGAGGGGCTTGCCTGCCGGGTCCGTCCGGACCTGAAGATCGTTGGTCCGGGTGGGGGCTTCGATGATGGTGGTCATGTGGTGCAGTCTTTCGTCATGCTGTCGGGCGGGTGTTTAGGCGGCTTTGACGAGGGGGAGTTCGTCCCAGTGGGTGGTGTAGCGGGGGGAGAGCATGTCCCGTTTCATGGTCCAGTCCGGTCCGCCGCGGATGCCTCCATGACCCAGGCCGATGGATCCGCGCCCGTACCGGCGGGTGATGTCTTCGAGGAGGGTTCCGACGTGGCGTTCCTCGTGCGGGTTCTCGAACAGGGACAGGGGCGCCTGGTTGCCGCTGGGTCGCAGGTCGGTGACCATGATTCCGGCACGGGCGTACCGTATGCCCTCGCAGATGCGGGGCAGTAGCGCGTGGGCGGCCCTGGTCAGGATCACCGGGTCCGCGGTCGGCATCGGCAACGGCACGCACACCGAGGGGTAGGAGGTGTCTTTCGGGTTGAAGTGTGAGGTGCCGGCGAATGCGGTGAGGACCTTGGCCTGGAGCCCGTGTTTGGCCAGCCGTGCCGAGGCCTGCTGGCCGTAGACGCTCATGACCTGCCGGATCCCGGCCGCGGTAGTGATGGGGGTCGCGAAGGAGCGGGAGAAGATGAGCTGGTCCCGGCCGATGCGTTCTTCCTCCATCGGGATGCAGGGGGTTCCCTGGAGTTCCAGGACGGTGCGCATCATGACCACGGAGAAACGGTCCCGGATCATCACCGGGTCGGCCCGGGACAGATCAAAGATCGAATGGACACCTAAGGCGTTGAGGCGTTTGGTCAGCCGGGTGGCGACGCCCCAGATCTCGATCACGGACAGGCGGCGCATCAGCGATTCCCTGTCGGAGGCGGGCACGGAGTCCCAGTGGCAGACCCCGTCGAAGGCTGGGTTGTTTTTGGCCCATTTGTTCGCCAGTTTTGCCAGGGTCTTCGTGGGCGCGATGCCCACACAGACCGGCACCCCGACATTCCTTTTCACCGTATTCTTCATGGTCCGGCCCAGGGCCAGGAGTTCCTCCGGGGTGCCTTTGACGCCGAGGAACGCCTCGTCGATGCTGTAGACCTCCAGCCAGGCCGAGTACCGGCCGAGGAGTTCCATCACGCGGGCGCTGATGTCGCCGTAGAGCTCGTAGTTGCTCGAGAGGGCCACGAGTCCCCATTCCTTGGCCCGCGGGGCGAGTTTGAACCACGGCTCACCCATGGCGATACCAAGGGCCTTGGCCTCCGGGGAGCGGGTGACGGCGCAGCCATCGTTGTTGGACAGCACGATGACGGGCCGGCCCTCCAGAGACGGGTCGAACGCCCGCTCGGCCGAGGCATAGAAGCAGTTCACATCTACATGCGCGATCTGCGGCAGATGCCGCATCACCGCCGGCTTGGACACGACCGGCCCTAGACGTAATGAAGGCATCGGGTTGCGACGCCCCACACGACCAGGTCCGACAACGACGGCACCCGGATGTCCGGGTAGGACGGGTTCTCCGCCTGCAGCACCACCCCGGTTCCGGTGATCCGCAGCCGTTTAATGGTCAGCTCCCCATCCAGGACCGCAACGACCACGGACCCGTCCACCGGTTCCAGGGCACGGTTGACGATCAGTTCGTCGCCGTCGCTGATCCCGGCGCCCTCCATCGAGTCCCCGGACACCCGCACGACATAGGTACTGGTGATGTCCTTAATCAGGTGCTCGTTCAGGTCGATCCGGCCATCAAAGTAGTCCTGCGCGGGCGAGGGGTATCCGGCCGCCACAGCGACCGGAGAGATCAGCACCGACAACAACGATGCGCCCGCATCTATCACGCGGGGACCAACAGCAACGCCCACAACACACCTTTATTCGAATATATGTTCGATTCATTTCAAGTGTACTGGGGCGGGCCGACAAAGGAACTATCGGGTTCCGGACCGGGCCGCTGGCGGGACGGGTTGTACGCCAATGGGGACAGCCCTGAGCTGTGCGGAGGGCTCCGCTTGACCCCAGTGGGCACAACCTGGCGGGCCCTCGCTGTTCCTTTGTTTCGGCTTGTGGACGGCCTCCGCGGCCCCTGCCTCGGACATACAGAGGCAGCCAATGGCGCCTACCGGGTTCACTCCGGAAGATCCTGTTGACAGGGGAAATCGGTGCTCCTAGATTCTTAGTGTTTTACGTCCGTTTCTGGGCCGGTCATGCTTCACATTCATGCTGTTGCTGTTTCATTTGCGTGGCCACGCCGCCAGGATGCAGGAGGCCACGATGACGAAGACACCACTGGAAGATTTCCTTACTGAATGCGTCGCCGCAGATCCGGACGGGGACGGTCTCAGCGTCGAGGAACTGTATGGCCTGTACCTGAGCTGGTGCGGGCTCGATGGCGTTGTACCCGTGGGTGGCAAGCAGTTCAGCGCCGGTCTACGCGCAGCTAAAGTCCGCACTGAACACCGTGGACGACGGTGCCCGGGTCTGAGAATGACCGGCCCGGCAGCGTGCGATTACCTTATCCACCGCGAACTGCCGCTCGCCGTGATGGAAGCCCCGGCCTGACTTCCTCAACCGACTCCGCACCCGGCCCCTGAAAGCGTCGCGCCGCTTCCCGGCCGCACGCGCGCGGGAGTCCGCGGCGCAGTACCGGCCGCCTAAGGGGCCACGGCCCGGTCATCGATGCCCTCTCTCCGAGGTCGCGTCCGGTTTGAGCGCCAACTGCTAGCAGCCCGAGCTTCTTCTGCTGGTGGATGAGAAAAGCCTCCGCGCGAGTCCAGGACTCAAACGCGGAGGCTCCCGGCTCTCCAAGCTGAGGGGACTGGAGAGCCGCTCTGAGTCTACTAGCAGCAGTGACGTCATGACCGCTGGCCGGCGGCGGGAGGCGCGATGTCCCGGTCACCGCCGGGGAGGCCGGCCCCGGGTCCTCCCCGTCTGCCATCCCGGAACGGCGTCGTCCAGGAGCTTGACCTTCACGGGATCGAGGTCGCCTCGGCGCCATTTGTACCGCTGGGCGTGGATCCAGACTCCGAGAGTGTGTTCCCGCTCTGAGTCATAGTCGTGGTGGCGAGGCCAGTCGTTGCCTTCCTGCCGGAAATCCACGAGCTCGGCAAGCCGGTCGTGCCACCTGGCTTCGTCCGCAGATGCCCTGTGGTTCCCGGCCCATGCCGGAACCCGGGCAAGACCATGGCTGTAGGCCGGGTCAAGGGTGCCTTCGGCTGCTTCGCGCCGGCGCTCAGAGAGCCACCGGGCCATCGAGCGTTCACCCCTGTTCTCCGAGTGGCCACGGGGGAGCCGGCTTTCGGTCGTAATCCAGGCGATGACCTCCTCCATCCGGGCAAGGCTCCTGGGGGAGGGGCCGGTTCTGGCGCCGGCAGCGGCCTCGTGTTCGGCCTCAAGCTCCAGATCCCGGCGGCGGGCGATGACCAAGTGATAGCCGACGACGGCGGGATGAACGCGAACCAGCTCAGCGATGCGTTTCCGGCTCAGCCCGAGCCGGTACATCAACACCCATTCCGCGTCCGGAGCGCGCCGCAACCGCCTGTCCATAGTGGCTCCATCCTGCCACGACCCTCCCCGGCAGGGCGGGCGCGGCGAACGCGGGCCCCCGGCGCGCGGTCCCGGCGTCCGGCCGGGCCGCCGGTTCCCGGAGGCCGCGGAAACGACGAGCCGAGGAGGCATTTCGACCGGCGGTATTGCCAAGTAGTAGTAGGAGTAGTAGTTTTGTTACTACTACTCCTACTACTTATAAGGTTGTCGCCGTGGCGTTGAGTGTGAAAGACCGCGTGTTTGCTGCTGCGGAGCAGATCAGTGCTGAGCGGCGGCCTACCGTTTCGACGGTGCGGGCAGCGGCGGGTGTGAGCAACGCCGATGCCACCCGCTACCTGAAGGAGTGGGTCGAGGAGAAGCAGGCCGCGGGCGGGCAGGTTGCCGCGACGCCGGCGGCAGTGCTGGAACAGGCCGCTCGCCTGGCCGGGGCCTGCTGGGCCGAAGCGTCCGCCCTGGCCAATGAGCGGCACGCCGCCGCCGAAGCGGTCTGGGCGCAGGAGAAGAAGGACCTGGCGCTGGAGATCTCCGAACTCGTCGCTGATCTGGACAAAGTAGGTGCCGAGAAGGACGCGGCCGTCACCGAGCTCACTGCCCGGATCACCGCGCTGGAATCCGAGGCCGCGGCGATGAAGGCGCAGCTGGAGCAGGCACGTACAGCCGAACAGCAGGCCAGCAACATCGCAGCCGGCGCAGCTGCCAGGCTGGCCGCGGCCGAGGCCAGAGCAGAGACACTGCAAAAGGCGCACGACGCGCTCCTGCAGCGCATCGTGCCGGAAACCCCGGACAAGAATGACCGGGCCAAGCGAACCAGTGGCGGCGGCCCCCAGCTCTGAACTGCGCGGCAGGGTTCTACCTGACTTCCCTGGCCTCTTGGGGGGAGGGGAGGCAACGGGGACCTCATGGAATCGCTGATGAACTTCGTGCTGTCACTGACAGCCCTGGCGGCCTCGACGACCTCTTACCGGGCCCGTTTTCACGGCACTGTTCCGGCAGGACTCGTAGACCGGTGCGGGGCAGGCCCGCCAGCCGTCGGCCGGCCTGCCGCTGCTACCGTGGCGGCTGCACTTCCGCCGCGGGGAACTCCCGCAGAGTCCCTGCAGCATCGAAGCTGCACCGTGAGATGTCTTTTTTCCGAGGTAAACAGAAAGAGCCGGCACATGGTGCCGGCTTTTCGCCAGGCAATCGCTACGTTCAACGCCACCATGAATATATCGCCGGGGGCTGGCCTGTCCGATGGCAAGATCAACGCCGACCAGCACCAGCGAACCCCAAAGCAACCGCGAAAAGAGCACGGCCAGTACCAGCAGAACCTCTGGGGCAGCACCTTCCCGCCAGGCACCGCAGCATGCACCTTGATTCGGGACGGACTAACCTCATTCACCGAGACTCGGCGGCTAGAACAGCCGGAGCTGGCCGTCGGCTATGCCGCCCCAGTGGGCCGGCCGGTCCCGAGCAATCCAGGCACACTCGATAGAACAGAATTTCCGTTCGCTCGGCCCTTTGCGATCGGGGACCTCAAAGCGTTTTCGACACAGCGGGTTGAGGCACTTCTTGACCACGTAGCGTGTCCGGCGGGATTCAGTGCTGCACTTCTTGGAGCAGTGTTTTATGGAATCTGCCTGGTGAGCCCTGATCATCAATGTGGAGTTGCACTGGGGGCAGGTCCATTCGACGCGAGGCTTGCGAGGAATCTCCTGGTCCTTTCCGGTCCGTGGGTTGGGGTGACGGAATTTTGCGCGGAGCTTGTCCGGGGCCAGAGGCCAGCGGCCGCCCTTTGATGAGTTACAGGAACGACAGATGGGTCTCAGGTTGGACAAACAGTGGGAACCTCCTTTGACTATGGGCTTGACGTGGTCCTCCTGTGTGGCGCCTTCGATTCCGCACATCCAGCAGCGTCTGCCCCAAAGCGAGAAGCGTGCCGCCTTCTGGGCCGGCGTGAACTCAATGACGATGCCTCCCGGCGCTGCTCGGGAGACGTAGCGCCGCAGCCGGTACCTGTCCTTGTTTTGCTCGTAATAGCCGCGGGCGCAGTCTTTGCACTCGTTGGCGAGACCGTTGCGGTTGGTTTTTTCTTTCGTGAAGTCATCGCCTGGGCGTATCCTCTTGCATCCGCTGCACACGGCGAAGATTTGCCCGGTTTGGGCCGCCTGTTCCTCAAGGTGAGCCGTCACCGCGCAATCGTCCGAACAAAACTTGTCTCCGGCCGCCTGCCTATCCACGGGGCGGATTTTGGAGCAAATGGAGCAGCCCAACGCGGCGAACATACAGGTTCGGTTGCAGAAGCGTTGACGCTTCGCCCGGTTGGCTTTGAAGCTGGTCGATTTGCCGCAGTGCTCGCAGGTGACGTCCCTGCGCCCGGCCGCGGCGCGGCATGCAACTGAGCAGAAGCGGGCACGTTCCCGAGTGGCGGCCGCGCTGAAGGCCTTGCCGCATTGTTCACATGTCAGATCGCGGGAGGTCGATGCGGCGCGACGGCAGGTCATCGAACAAAATCGGGCCTTACGCTGCTGCGCGATGCTTGTGCCATTCGCGGGGATAGTCCGCCCGCAAATCTCGCAGCTATTGCCGGCGAAAACCCTTGTGCGTGGCATGTCGTCGTCCCGTCTTCCAGTGCCGACGAACCCGCCGCACAGGTGATGCCTGTCAGCGCTAGGATAGCCGCCAGCCATGACGGTTATACCGAACGCTATCCCGGGCGATGCTAAGCCAAACGGCTGTCCCGGAGCCGCCGAGGCAATAGCAACGCGCCGTTGAACCACGAGCATGCCAGCAGGGCTCGCACAGGTTTCCGTTACGCTTCAGGCCAATGACCCGAAGCGGGCGTCCGCTGGCGCGGCCGGCTGTTGGGTCCAGGTTCGCCGTCGCAGGGCTCCGGTGACCCTGGCCCTGTTCTTACGTCTGCGACGTTTTTGTGTTGCTGTCCTGCGGATTCTAGGCGTCCGCTCCAGCCCGTCCAGCCCCTCCTTCGTCGGGGCCTGCGGTGCAGGAAATGTCCCTCCGGCGCTCCTGCGTCGCTGATTTCCTCCAGGAATTTCCTTCCCCTTGCCCTGCGGGTGGACGGGCCTCCGTCGGCCGCCGAGCAAGCGAGCTTGCCAGCAACAAAAAAACAACGGGGGAGCAGGGACGCTGGCCGGTCACCTACGCCGCCCCACTCACCCCGACTTCTCGGACAAGAAGGAGCAACACCATGAACGCAATCTCAACCAAGACGGTGACCACTAAGGACACCGGGGAAGCCATCGACGGCGTCACCGTGCTGGGCGATTACCACGAGAACGGCGGCTACGACTGGATGGAACTCATCGAAGCCGAAGGCTGGGCCGTCATCCCCAGCTGGGGCTGCGATGGCTGGGACCTGGGCCAGTGGCCCTATGTCATGGTCGCGGCCACCCGGACCGCTGACAGCATCGGCAACCTGTTCGGAGTCGCCACGTACTGCGAGGGAGACGTGAGCTGCACCTACTACCGGACCAAGGCCCGCCAATGGGACGCGATCACCGAACAGGCGTTCTTCCACTGGAAGAACGGACAGGCCCACGGCCCGGATGACCTCCCGGAAGCCGCCGCCGAACTTCCGTCCCGCTACCGGATGCCCTACACGGTCAACGCCGCCTAACCAGCGCCAGAGCCGGTGCCCCGCCGACAGCGGCGGGGCACCGCACCCCCACCGCACCACCTGAGAGGACAACCCCTGATGAGCACCTGCACCGCCCTGATCATCCCCGCCAACGGACGCGAACCCGCACGGGTCGAAACCATCGACGCATCGTGTGCGAACCTGCAAACCCTCGTGGCCGGAAACATCGAAGCCGTGAGCAGCTACGACTGGCACTTCTACCTCAACGAGGAAGGCAAAATCCTGAACCTCGCCCCTAACCGCCGCGCCGCCCAGCTGGTCCTGGAAGAAACCGGAGTCCTGACCGATGTCTACTGCGGGAACGCCGTGTTCCTGGGCGAGACGGACAACGGCGGCGAGGCCGACGTCCCCGAGGAACTGATCGACCTGGCACAGCAACTCTTCGGACTGCACCAGCCGGTGAGCTGACACCCAGGACGGTGGCCGGTCCTTCATGGCCGGTCACCGCTGGCGGTCCGCCGTCGTGGTTGGCGGGCGCTTCTGGTTACCGGCGGCGGACCGCCAACCGCAGGCTCAGGCGCGGGAGCCAGAGCGGCGCGGCCAGCCGGCCGCAGCACACCAGGAGCAGATCCCGGGGGTGCCTATAAATGGTTCGCAGCGCTCACCCCTATTTGGGCGTCCGCTGGCGCGGCCGGCTGTTGGGTCCAGTGCCTCCGTCGCAGGGCTCCGGACGCCCTGGCCCTGTCTACGTCTGCGACGTTTTTGTGTTGCTGTCCTGCGGATTCTAGGCGTCCGCTCCAGCCCGTCCAGCCCCTCCTTCGTCGGGGCCCGCGGTGCAGGAAATGTCCCTCCGGCGCTCCTGCGTCGCTGATTTCCTCCAGGAATTTCCTTCCCCTTGCCTGCGGTAGACAGGCCTCCGTCGGCCGCCGAGCAAGCGAGCTTGCCAGCAACAAAAAAACAACGGGGGAGCTGGGAAGCTGGCCGGTCACCATTGGCCGCCCCACTCACCCAACTTCTCGGTTAGAAGGAGCAACACCATGACAACCACCATCTACGTTTCCGCCACGGACACGGCCGCGCTCATCCGCAAGGCACTCAAAAGAGGAGTTTGCAGGTCTGCGCTTTTCCGTTCGGACGGAGAAATACAGCGGCGGCGCCACCGTTTTCGTTGCATGGACCGGCGGGCCACAGGAGAAGTCCGTCAAGGCC
>NZ_JBVAYV010000030.1:0-47931 GCF_055412805.1 Pseudarthrobacter kochi | reverse complement strand
CTCGTAGTGGGGAAAGTGGGTGCTCGCCTTTCCCTCCTGGCGTAGATCCCACACGCTTGCCGCGAGTTCGGGATCAGAACTCGCGGGACGGTCAGGCCAGGACCTGGCGCTTGGAGGAAATGACCCCGGTGTCGAAGCCGGCCAGGTGCAGGCCGCCATGGAACCGGGCATGCTCAATCTTCACGCAGCGGTCCATCACGACGTCGAGCCCGGCAGCTTCGGCTTCCTTCGCCACGTCCTCGTGCCATGAGCCCAACTGCAGCCAAAGCGTCTTGGCGCCGGCCGCGATGGCTTCGTCCAGGACACCCGGCAGGTCGTCGTGCTTGCGGAACACGTCCACGATGTCCGGGCTCTCCGGTAGATCCGCGAGCGAGGCATACGTCGGCTGGCCCAGGATCTCCTTGACCACCGGGTTCACGAAATAGACCTTGTATTGCGTGGAGGACTGCAGGTAGGTCGCAACAAAATAGCTTGCCCGGGACGGTTTGTCCGAGGCACCCACGATCGCGATCGACTTCGCCTGCCGCAGCAGGTTCAGCCGTTCCGGCGCGGAAGGGCCCGTCCAGGTTCGCTCTTCAACAGTCATTACTTGGCTCCGATCGTGCAGGTGTCGGCCGACGATGCATCCGCACGCGGCTTAGCGTTCCCGGCTTTCCCCGGACTCGCAAGCTCGTCTGGGGACCCCGGGCCGGTCACTGCACCGCCTCGTTCCTCGGCGGCGCGATGCGCCGCTTCCGCGGATACATCGTTGGCCGTCGCGGCTGTTGCCACGTCCAGGGCCTGGTCCAGGTCCCAGAGGATGTCCTCAATATCCTCGAGCCCGATTGAGATCCGCACGAGGTCCTCGGGGATTCCGGCGGACTCGAGCTGTTCCGGGCTGAGCTGCTGATGGGTGGTGGAGCCCGGGTGGATCACCAGGGTCCGGGAGTCGCCGACGTTGGCCAGATGCGAGGCCAGTTGCAGGGACTCGATGAACTTCTGGCCTGCGGCCCGTCCGCCCTTCACGCCGAAGGAGAACACGGATCCCGGACCCAGCGGCAGGTACTTCTTGGCCCGCTCGAAGTGCGGGTGCGAGGGCAGGCCCGAGAAATTCACGTAGGCGACGCGCTCATCGGCTTCGAGCCACTCCGCCACGGCCTGGGCGTTCCTGAGGTGTTCGTCCAGGCGCTGCGGGAGGGTCTCGACGCCCTGCAGCAGCTGGAAGGCCGACATCGGCGATAGTGCGGGCCCGATGTCGCGCAGCTGTTCGCAGCGCAGCTTCGTCAGGAAGCCGTACTCGCCGAAGTTCCCCCACCAGGAGACGTTGCCGTAGGAGGCCACCGGTTCGGTCATGGTGGGGAATTTCCCGTTGCCCCAGTTGAAGCGGCCGCTTTCGACAATAACGCCGCCCAGCGTGGTGCCGTGGCCGCCGAGGAACTTCGTGGCCGAGTGGATCACGATGTCGGCTCCGTGCTCGATCGGCCGCACGAGGTACGGGGTGCTCAGGGTGGCGTCGACGACGAGCGGGATGCCGGCGTCGTGCGCCACCTTGGCCAGCCCCTCAAGGTCCTGGACTTCCGAGGACGGGTTGGCCACCACCTCGACGAAGATCGCCTTGGTGTTGTCCCTGACCGCCGCGGCGTAGTCCGCCGGGTCGGTGCCGGGGACGAACGTGGTGTCCACGCCGAAGCGGCGCAGCGTGACGTCCAGCTGGGTCACGGTGCCGCCGTACAGCTGGGAGGCCGCGACGATATGGTCGCCGGACTGGGTCAGCGCGGCGAAGGTGATGAACTCCGCGGCCATGCCCGAGGACGTGGCCACCGCGCCGATGCCGCCCTCGAGGGAGGCGATGCGCTCCTCGAACGCGGCCACCGTCGGGTTGCCGATCCTGGAGTAGATGTTGCCGTACTTCTGCAGCGCAAACAGGTTGGCGGCGTCCTGGGTGTCCTTGAACACGAAGGACGTGGTCTGGTAAATCGGCACGGCACGGGCGCCGTGCTCGGCGTCGGGCGTGCCGCCCGCGTGCAGGGCGCGCGTGCGGAAGCCGAACTTGCGGTCAGCCATTACGCGTTCACCTCAACGTTGGCCGAAGGGGTGCCGGACAGGTCGAGTTCCGTGCCGTTCCTGCGGGCGAGGTCGGCCTCGAGTTCGCGCACGATCGGCAAAACGTCCGCACCGAACGCGGCGACCTCTTCCTGGAAGTGCAGGTACCCGGTGAGGAACAGGTTCACGCCGATCTTCTTGTACTCCACGATCCGCTCGGCGATCTGCTCCGGCGTGCCGATCAGCTGGGTCTTGAAGCCGTCGTTGTACTGGACCAGGTCCTCGAAGCTCGAGTCGGCCCACATGCCCTTGCCGTCCTTCGTGGACGCTCCGGCCTCCTGGACAGCGTCGCGGAACCCCTCGACGGCGGGCCTGTGCGCCTTCTCGACGATCTCGCGGAGGGTGTCCCGGGCTTCCTTCTCGGAATCTCGGGCGATGACGAAGCCGTTCAGGCCAAACCTTGGGGAACTCAGCGCGGGGAGGTGGGAGGAACTCAGGGAGGGCAGGGCGCCGCCGATGCCGCGCCCGGTTTCGCCCGCAGCGGCGACGACGCCGGCGATGTTGTCCTTGAACCCTTCGAGGTCCTTGCCGTTGGAGAAGTACCAGTCCGCCACCCGGCCGGCGGTTGCCTGCGCGGCCGTGGAGTTGCCGCCGAAGAAGATCTCCGGGTGCGCGCGCCCCGGCACGTCCACCGGAGCCGGCCGCAGGGTGAAGTCGGTGATGTTGTAGTACTTGCCGGACTGGCTGTATTCCTGTTCGGTCCAGAGCCCGCGCAGGACCTTGATGAATTCCTCGGTGCGGACGTAGCGTTCGTCGTGTTCGAGCCATTCAAGGCCGAAGTTTTCGAACTCGGCCTTGAGCCAGCCGGAGACGATGTTCACGGCGGCGCGGCCGTTGGAGATGTGGTCCGCGGTGATGATGAACTTCGCCAGGACGCCGGGGTGCCACATGCCCGGGTGGACGGCCGAGATGACCTTGAGCCGCTCCGTCGCGGCCAGGAGCGCCAGGCTGAACGAGGTGGCTTCGTGCTGCTTGTCCGCGCCGTAGGACGCGGCGTACCGGGTCTGGGTCAGGGCGTATTCGAAACCGGAGTTCTCCGCGATCCGGGCCAGCTTCTTGTTGTACTCGAAGTCCCAGCCGGTGCGCTGTTCAATGGTGGAGACCACCAGGCCGCCGGAGACGTTCGGGACCCAGTAGGCGAACTTGAGCGGTTCGGAGAGACGGGCGACGCTGCTGATGTCAGTCATGGGTGTTCCTTACTTCTGGGGTGGTATTGCGTTCGCGCAGGACGGTCTGGATGCCGGCGATCGACGGTTCGTTCTGCAGGGAGGTCGTGTCGCCGAGCGTGGTTCCTTCGAACAGCTGGGTCAACAGCCGGCGCATGATCTTGCCGCTGCGCGTCTTGGGCACATCGGGAACGACGACGACGTCGCGCGGCTTGGCGATCGGCCCGATCTGAGTCGCGACGTGCGCCCGGAGTTCGGCGGCGATTTCCTCGCGCCGCTTAGACACCCTCGCTCGTTCCTCGCTCGCGCGATGCGCGGCTACCGAGGAAATCGTCGCCGAATCCTTCAGCACCACGAACGCCACGATGGCGTGGCCGGTCTTCGGGTCCGCGACGGGGCAGACGCCGGCCTCGACGACGTCCGGGTGCGAGACGAGGGCTGATTCGATCTCGATCGTGGAGAGCAGGTGCCCGGAGACGTTGAGGGTGTCGTCCACGCGCCCGAGGATCCAGATGTCGCCGTCGGCGTCGTACTTGGCGCCGTCACCGGCAAGGAACCAGCCCTGTTCGGCGTACTTGCGCCAGTACGAATCGAAGTAGCGCTGCGGGTTCCCCCACACGGTCCGGGCGATGGCGGGGCCGGGGGAGTCCACCACGATGAAGCCCTGGACGCCCGACGGCACAGTGTTGCCGGCGTCGTCCACGATCCGGGTGCCGACGCCGGGCAGCGGCCGGGCGGCGCAGCCGGGCTTGAACTCCGTGTCGGTGGGTGCAGGGGAGAGGATGGTGGCGCCGGTTTCGGACTGCCACCAGGTGTCCACCACGGGGGCGGTGCCGGCGCCGACGTTCTCCCGGAACCAGCGCCACGCCTCGGGGTTGACGGCCTCGCCGACCGTGCCGAGCAGGCGGATGGATGAGAGGTCGTAGCTGGCCGGGACGCCGTCCGGGAACCAGCCCATCAGGGACCGGACCAGGGTGGGGGCGGTGTAGTACTGCGTGACACCGTAGCGTTCGATGATTTCGAAGTGCCGGCCCGGGTGCGGGGTGTTCGGCGTGCCCTCGAAGATCACCTGCGTGGCGCCGTTGGAGAGCGGACCGTACAGCTCGTAGGTGTGGGCCGTGACCCACGCGAGGTCGGCCGTGCACCAGTGGACGTCCTGGTCGCGGAGGGCGGGGTCCGGGTTGCTGAAGAGGTGTTCGAAGCTCCAGGACGCCTGCGTGAGGTAGCCGCCCGAGGTGTGGACCAGGCCCTTGGGCTTTCCCGTGGTGCCGGAGGTGTACATGATGAACAGCGGCGTTTCGGCGTCGAAGGCAAACGGGGTGTGGACGTCAGAGGCCTGCCCGACGGCGTCATGCCACCACACGTCCCGGCCCGCGGTCATCGGGACGGTGTCCAGAAGGTCAGGCGCGGTGGTGCGGTTGACCACCAGGACGTGCTCGATCGCGTTGTCCCCGGCGACGGCCGCGTCCGCGTTGTCCTTCACCGGCACGGCGACGCCGCGGCGGAACTGCCCGTCGGTGGTGACGAGCAGTTTGGCACCGGTGTCCTCCACCCGGAACTTGAGCGCCTCGGCGGAGAAGCCGCCGAAGACGAGGGAGTGGATGGCTCCGATGCGGGCCACGGCCAGGGTGATAATCACCGTTTCGGGGATGACCGGGAGGTAGATGACCACCCGGTCGCCCTTGGTGATGCCGAGGTCCAGCAGGGCGTTCGCGGCCCGGGAGACCTCACCTTGCAGGTCGGCGTAGCTGATGGTCCGGCGGTCGCCCGGTTCGCCCTCGAAGTGCAGGGCCACCTTGTCCCCGCGTCCCGCCGCCACGTGGCGGTCGACGCAGTTGTAGGCGACGTTGAGCCGGCCGCCTTCGAACCAGGTGATGTCCGGGCCGATGCCGGCGTCGACGTCGGCCGGGACGCGGCGGTGGGTGGTGTGCCATGGCTTGTCCTGCCCGGGCACGTCCTGCCAGTCGAGCCGGAGGGCGGCTTCCTCCCAGAAGGCGAGGCGCTCTTCCTCGGTGGCCGGGTGGTTGGCCCGGGCTGTTTCAAGATTTAGGCCCATCGTTTCACTGCCCATTTCTCGGCCAGGCCCAGCAGGGCGTCGGTAATTTTTCCGATCACGGCGAGCAGCACGATCGCCAGCAGGAGCCGGTCCGTGCGTCCGTTGTTCTGCGAGTCGGTGAGGAGGAAGCCGAGTCCCATCGAGGAGGCGATGAGTTCGGCGGCCACCAGGAACAGCCAGGCCTGGGCCAGCGCCAGCCGAAGGCCTGAGAACACCGCCGGAACCACGGCGGGAAGCTGGACCGTGGTCAGCAGCTTCACGCCTTTGAGCCCGAAAGCACGCGCCGCTTCCACCAGGTTCCGGTCCACGTGCCGCAGCGCCAGGGAGACGGTGGTGAAGACGGGGAAGAAGGCGCCGATCAGGATCAGGGTGATCTTGGAATCCTCGCCGATCTTCATCCAGAGAATGAGCAGCGGCACCCACGCCAGCGACGGGACGGCGCGGAGGGCACCGATGGTCGGTGCGAGCAGGGCGTCGGCGAACCGGGACAGGCCCACAAGCGATCCGAAGACCAGTCCCAGTGCCGCGCCGGCGGCAAAGCCGATCAGCACGCGCTGGGTGGAGATCGCGATGTGCTGGCCGAGCTGCCCGCGCTGGAGCAGGTCGATGCCCGCCTCGAGCACCATCGCCGGCGGCGGGAGCTGGACGATGCTGAACACCCCGGCAGCCGTGGAGAGCTGCCAGGCGGCCAGGACCGCCGCGGGAATGATCAATCCAAGGAGCAGACGCGCCCAGCCGTTGGCCAGGATCCCGGCGGGGGACCATCCGTTCGCCGGGGAGCCACCTCCACGCGTAACGGGGGAGTCCGGCCTTACGGCGTCTGCCGGAGTTGCGGGGACGGCTGCAGCGCGCCCGTCCGCAACGCTGGTGCCAGTGACGTATGGATTTCCGAGGTGGGTCATCAGGAATCCTTGATGGCGGACGCGTCCGCCTTCTTCACTAGCGAGTCATCAAGAATGGTAGCGACGGCGTCGTCGATCTGCTTCTGGCTGGCGACATCGCCGGTCTCCACGAACGTGGGGCCGATCTTCGCCAGGACCTTGCGCTGGGCCTCTCCCGGTGCCGGATCAACATTCAGGTTGCTCCGCTCCAGCACCACGGTCTTCGCGACTGCGAGGTCCAGGCCGGCGACCTCGGCGAGGATTTGGGCCGTCTCGTCCGGGTTGGCCACGGCCCAGGCGCGGGCTTTCTCGTAGGCGTTGACGACGGCCTGCGCCTGCTTCGGCTTGTTCTTCAGGAAGGATTCCGTGGCGTTCAGGAAACCGTAGGTGTTGAACGAGAGGTTCCGGTAGAAGAGCTTGGCGCCCTTCTGCTCCGCGCCGGCCATGATCGGGTCGAGGCCGGACCACGCATCCACCGAGCCGTTTTCCAGCGCGGCGCGGCCGTCCGCGTGCTGCAGGTTCTGCACCGTGACGTCCTTGGCGGAGATCCCGGCTTCGGAGAGGGACTGCAGGAGGAAGAAGTAGGGATCGGTACCCTTGGTCGCGGCCACGGACTTGCCCTTGAGGTCAGCCACCGTGGTGATGCCCGAGGAGGACTTCGCCACGAGGGCTGCCCATTCCGGCTGGGAGTAGATATCGATCGTCTTGATCGGGGAACCGTTGGCGCGCGCCAACAGGGCGGCGGATCCCGCCGTCGAACCGACGTCGATCGCGCCGGAGCGCAGCGCCTCATTGGCCTTGTTGGACCCGGCGGACTGGACCCAGTTGACGGTGACACCCTGGGCCTTGAGGGAGGCCTCAAGCCAGCCCTTCTTCTTGATGACCAGGCTCAGCGGGTTGTACGTGGCGAAGTCGATGTTGAGAGTCCCGCTCTCGACGGCGGCATTCGCCGCGGGGGCCCCGCCGGAGCCTTCGCCTGCGACGCAGCCCGTGAGGACGAGCGCGGCGGAGGCGGCGACGGCGCCTATGACGGAACGGCGGGTGGCTTTGCGGGCGAATGACATGGGGATCCTCTGGGAGACGAAGTGACGTGGAAAGAAGGGCAGGCGGGCATAAAAGCGGGTGGTGCCGGAGCGCAGGAGCGGCTGTGGTGTTCCCGGGCGCTTACAAGGAACCGGGGCGGCGTTGCGGCTAGTGTCCCTCGACGCCGAGGGTCGCCAGGAGGGAGGCCCGCATTCGGGCCAGTTCGACGGACCCGCGGTCCCGGGGACGGTCGCCAGGCACGGCGACGGTGCGCACGATGGTTGCGCCGGACGCCTCTGCTGCCGATCCTGCACCGGCGTTGTTTTCCTTGCCCAGGACGATGATCCGGTCGGCAAGCTGGAGGGCCTCGTCGACGTCGTGGGTCACCAGCAGGACGGTGGTGGGCTCGGCGCGGTGGATGTCCAGCAGGAGGTCCTGCATCTTGATCCGAGTGAGCGCGTCGAGCGCGCCGAACGGTTCGTCCAGAAGCAGGACACCGGGGTTGCGGGCAAGGGCGCGGGCCAGGGAGGCCCGCTGGGCCATGCCGCCGGAAATTTCGCGGGGGCGGTGCTTGGCGAAGTTCGTCAGCCCCACGAGTTCGAGCAGCCGGGCCACCTTTTCCTTGCCGTCCCTGGCGCTGATGCCGGTGGGCAGGCCGATGGCGATGTTGGCCTGCAGGGTGTGCCACGGCAGGAGGCGTGGTTCCTGGAAGGCGAAGGCGCAGCGGGAGTCAATGCCCTGGACGGGTGTGCCGTCGATGTCAACGCTGCCGGCGGTGGGGGAGTCGAGTCCGGCGGTGGCCCGGAGCAGCGTGGACTTGCCGCACCCGGACGTGCCGAGGATGGCCAGGACTTCCCCGGCGCGGATTTCGAAGTCGATGTCGCGCAGGACGTTGTGCGCTTCGGCACCGGTGCCGAAGGTGCGGCGCAGGGAGCGGAAAGCAACCGGCAGGGCCGGGGTGCGGGTGGTGGCTCCGGCGGCGGCGTCCAGGGACGTCTCAGGCGCGGAGCAGGACAGGACAGCAGTCATAGGGGCACTCCATCGGTCCTGGCAGTAGCACCCTACGGAAAGAGCCCCTCAGCCGGGTGGTCAGTCCGGCCGGTCCCACGGCTCTTGCCTTGCTATCGCCGGAGTCCAGGGAGGAATTCCGGCGACCAGGGTTGCTGCGGCTTCATCGATCCAGGTCTCTCGGCCGCTCGGGATGGTCGCTTTCTACTAAAACGGAAGTGGAGCTTTTTCCCAAATAGGGCTGTTTTTCGGCGTAATATTCGATCTTTCGCTGCCTGGGGGTCAGATCCTGGTCACTTGTTCGAAAGTGGCAGCCAGGCCGCCCCTGCCGGCGGCCTGCCGGCGGCCTGCCAGGATGCCCCCGCCGGCGCGGGTGGCCGTTGCCGCCCAGCCGATCGGTGCGGTTAGGCTGTGCACATGGCCCACGTCAACGATCCGGCAGTCCTCGAAAAGCTCATGCGCACCAAGGGGCGGTGGGCCATTGTCGGTTTGTCGACGAACCAATGGCGGGCCGCCTATGACACATCGCTGTTCATCCGTGACCGGCTCGGGATGGAGATCATCCCGGTGAACCTGCCCGCCGATACCGTGCACGGGGAAACCGGCTATGCCACGCTTGCCGCCATCCCCGCCGAGAAGCAGCCGATCGACGTTGTTGACTGCTTTGTGAATTCCCGGAAGGTGGGGGCGGTGGTGGACCAGGCGATTGCCGCCGGCGCGAAAGCTGTCTGGTTGCAGCTGGGCGTCATCGACGAGGACGCGGCGGGGCGGGCGAAAGCCGCAGGGCTCGACGTCATCATGAACGCCTGCCCTGCCCAGGACGCCAGACGCTTCGGCCTTTAGATCACGGGCGTGGGTCAGATGTCGGAGCCGGACATTCCGCTCTGCTAGTCTTCTGCCGTCATCCCTCCTTCGAACCCAGGACCAACCATGTGCGAAGAGCACCAGACCACGTTGCGGCCCCAGCCTGCGCGCCGGGCGGCGCTGGGTCTTCTCGGCGCCTCCCTTGCGACCGCCTTGGGGGCATGCTCCGTTCCGCAACCCACGGTGGCGGCCTCTGCAGAGACCGCGTCCGCCGCGCGTCCCGGGCCGCTGCTGCCCCCGGCACTGACCGCGGGACGGTTAGGAAACGCCGGTCCGGCGGCGCCGGCGGCACCGGCGGCCCTGCGGCGCCCGGGAGGCAAGCGCATCCGGCACAGCTTCATCCCCGATTTCAAGCTGCCGCCGGTTCAGCACGGCCTCGCGCCCGTCCTCACCAAGATCGAAACGAAACACCCGGTCGTGTTCCTGACCATTGACGACGGCATCACGCGGACCCCCGAAATGGTGGGCCTCATGACCGACTATGACTACCCGGCGTCCATTTTCCTCGCCCGAAACTTCATGCAGGCAGATCCGGGCTTCTTCAAGCAGTTCGCCGCCCAAGGGAGCTTGGTGGAGAACCACACGGTGAGTCACAACATCAACATGGTCAGTCAAATGGGATATCAGCAGCAGCTCTCGGAAATCACCGGCATGCAGGACTACGCCCAACAGCATTTCGGACGCCGCCCGACGCTGTTCCGTCCGCCCGGGGGCGCCTACTCCACTGCCATGCGGCAGGCAGCCGCGGCAGCGGGGATTAGGGCGATCGTCACGTGGGAGGCCAAATCGAGTGCCGGTCACATGGACTACCAGTATGGCAACGCCTTGCGCCCGGGGGACATTGTGCTGATGCACTTCCGGCCCGAGTTCGCCGCCGATCTGGCCGCGTTCCGTGCTGCCCAGCTGGCCGCCGGCCTTGAGGTGGTGCTGCTGGAGGACTTCCTCGGCGTCGCCTAAGCCGCTCCAGGGGCAGGACCGGGAATGTCGGTGGATGAAAGTAGGCTGAACCCATGGATGTAGCAGCGCTCCGGGGAATCTGCCTTGGCTTTCCCGGCGCTTTCGAAGACTTCCCTTTCGGCCCGGAGACGTCGGTCTTCAAGGTACGGGCCGCGGTGTCCGGCGGCAGCTGCCACGAAACCAAAATGTTCGCCCTCTCCGCCATGCAGCAGTCCGACTTCTCGGTAAGCCTGAAGTGCGAGCCAGCCCTGGCGGAGCAGTTGCGCGCGGCGCACCCCGAGATCAGTGGAGCGTGGCACTTGAACAAGAAGCACTGGAATGGCGTGCGCCTGGACGGCTCCCTGCCCGATTCGATGGTGCGCGACATGGTCGAGGATTCCTACGACCTCGTGGTGGCTTCGCTGAGCCGGCGCCAGCAGGAACAGCTCGGCTGGACGCGGCTCGCCGGCGGCCGGCGGTGAACGCCCGGATAGCAGCCGGAGAGCTGAACTATGGCGGGATCGGGTCCACGGAGCACGGCCCGCCGCCCGCGGACGCCGAATGCCTCCTCACCCACGCCTACGTGGGCGAGGGCACGGCCACCTACCGGCACGTGGTCCAGGGCATGCTGACCTGGCAGCTGCAGAAACGGGCGGGGCTGCGGGTCCGTGCGGAATCCGACATCGTGGTCTCCGGTGCGCGCGTGGTGAGCGGTTTCGGCGTCGGGCCGTTCCGGATCAACGCGCCGTGCGAGGTTGTCTGGGTCCGCCGCCCGGTGCCGGGAGACGGCCCCCAGTCCGCGGGTTTCGGCTACGGCACCCTCCCCGGGCATCCCGTCCGGGGCGAGGAAGCATTCGAGGTTTCGATCGATGCAGTGGGCCAGGTCCTGATCCACATCACGGCCTTCGGCGTGCCGTCCAACTGGTTCTACGCAGCGGGCGGCGCCCTGACGAAGCGGGCGCGGAGGCACATCACTTCCCGTTACATTGGGAGTGCACAGGAACTCGCCGCAGAAGTGGACTGAGAGCAGGCAGAATGCTGAAGCAACAGACCCTTGACCAACTATGGGACGTCAACGACCCGGCCCTGTCGGAGGCCCGCTTCCGCTCGGCGGCGTCCGATCCGGCCTACGACGCCGATGAACGCGCGGAGCTCACCACGCAGTTGGGCCGGGCCATCGGCCTGCAGGGCCGGTTCGAGGAAGCCGACGCGCTGCTGGACGCCGTCGACGGCGACGAGCCCACGGTGGCCGTCCGGGTGCTGCTGGAACGCGGCCGGGTGCTGAACTCCAGCGGCCACCCGGAGATGGCCGTGCCGCTTTTTGAACAGGCCGCCGAACTCGCGGACCACCTCGGCGAGGAATTCCTGGCCGTGGATGCGCTGCACATGCTTGCCATTGCCGACTCGGCCCACGCCGAAACCTGGACCCGGAGTGCGCTGGAATACGCCTCCACCGCGCATGACGCACGGACCCGGCAATGGCTCGTGGCCCTGCATAACAACCTGGGCTGGACGCTGCACGACGCCGGCCGCTGCACCGAGGCGATGGTGGAATTCCAGCTCGCCGCGCAGTGGGCGGAACGCATTGGCACCCCCCGGCAGCAGGAACTGGCCCGGGAAGCGATCCAGGCCTGCTGAGTTTCCTGCAAGAATTGGAACACCGTCCCGCCATCCCGAAAGGCACTTCCATGATCTTTATCGTCGTCAAATTCAAGGTCAAGCCCGACTGGTCGGACCGCTGGCTCGGCCTGGTGGAGGACTTCACCCGGGCCACCCGCGAGGAACCCGGAAATCTTTGGTTCGACTGGTCCCGCAGCGTCGAGGATCCCGACGAATTCATCCTGGTCGAGGCCTTCAAGGACGCCGCCGCCGGGGACCACGTCAACAGCGCCCACTTCCAGCAGGCCATGGCGGACATGCCGCAGGCCCTGCAGGAGACGCCCCGGATCATCAGCCGCCAGCTCGACGGCGAAGGCTGGGACCGGATGGGTGAGCTCACCATCTAACCTGCGTCGAGTGCTCCGCAACGGCCCTTTTGAGCCCCCAAAACGGCGTTTGCGGAGCAATCGATGGGAAAATTCGTGCATGTGGATTGGCTGGATTGAATTCGATGTCCTCCTTGGCGACGTTCACACTCTCAAGGAGAAGCGCTCCATCGTGCGCCCCGTGCTGGCCGAACTCAAGCGCCGCTTCGACGTCTCCGTGACCGAGGCCGGACTCCAGGACCAGTACCGGCGCGCCGTCATCGGCGTCGGGCTGGTCGCGGCGGACCGGGCGCACGTGATCGAGGTGCTTGCCGCCGTCGACCGCTTCATGGCCGCCCGCCCCGAACTGGAACTCCTCAGCGCCCGCAAGCGCGAACTCCGCAGCGACGACTAGCCCCCATCGATTGCTCCGTAAACGCCCTTTTGAGGCGCCATAACGGCACTTACGGAGCAGCGGATGGAAGGTGTGGATAACTTCTGCGGCGTCTGCGCGGTTCTGGTCTGATGTAGCCATGAAAACCGCGCGCCCGCTGCCGGACGATTTCCGGAGACGCCCCTTCACCGTTGTCGACGCCGCGGAGGCCGGGGTGTCGCGCAAGCGGCTCCGCCACCGCTCCCTCGCGGCGCTGGGAAGGGGGATTCGTTCCCAGGAGCCGACGCTGGAGCTTCCTTTGAGCGTTAGAGTGCGGCCTTTCATTGAGGTCAACGAGCGATGCGCCGCGTCGCACCTCACCGCGGCGGAGCTTGGTTCGCTTCCGGCGCGGCGGCAGAAGGAGGGACCGCAGATGTACCACGTGATCAGGCCCGAGGGAGCAGCCCATCTCAACCGGCCACATGTCATCGTTCATCGGATGAGGCTCTACGACGACGAAATTACGCTCCTGGACGGGATTCCCATCACCACCCCGGAGCGGACCTGGCTGGATCTGGCCGAGATGCTGACCGTGGACGAACTCGTGGTGGCCGGCGACAGCTGTGTCCGGGTGCCCCGGCTTGAGCTCGAGGGCAGGGACCTGCCGTTGTGCAGCCTCGCTGATTTGCAGCGGATGATCGACCGCCACAAGGGAAAGCGTGGTGTCCGCAAGGCCAGGGAGGCCATCAAACTGATTCGAGTGGGCTCAGATTCACCGCAGGAGTCCTTGCTGAGGCTTGCCATTGTCCGGGCCGGATTGCCGGAACCAGAACTAAACGTGCCGATCATCGACGACGGCGGAACGCGGCACCACGAACCCGACTTGTCGTATCGGAAATACAGGATCGGCATCGAATACGAGGGCGAGAACCATGGAGACGAAGAGCAGATCGTTCGCGATATTGCCCGTTCGGAGCGGTACACGGCCCTCGGCTGGACCGAGGTCCGGATCTCCAAGCGGCACATGCACAATGGCGCCAAGGCAGCTGTAGCCAAGGTCCGGGCCGCGCTTGTTCAAGCCGGCTGGCGTCCGGGCCGGTGAACCAAAACGACTGCTCCGTAACTGCCGTTTTGAGGGTTCAAAAGGGCCGCTACGGAGCAGTCGATGGAGGTGGCTGGGAACGTCAGCCGAAGTACTTCGGCAGGGTCGCCTCGTGTGCTTCGCGGAGCGACTCAAGGTTCATGGTGTCCACGCCGTTGATCTCCAGCGTGCCGCCCTCGGCGTCCACGACGCCGATCCGGACGTGCGCGAAGCCGCGGGCGGTGCACATGTCCTTGAACCGGATCTCCTCGGAGCGGGGCACCGCCACGATGGCGCGGCCCTGGGTCTCGGAGAACAGGGCCGTGAACAGGTCCACGCTGTCGCGGTCCAGGACGTCCTGAAGCGCGATCCGGGCACCGACGCCGTAGCGCAGCGAGGACTCGACCAGGGCCGCCGCGAGGCCGCCTTCGGAGAGGTCGTGCGCGGAGTCCACCATCCCGTCGCGGGAGGCGTTGATCAGGATTTCTCCCAGGGCGCGTTCTGCCGCGAGGTCAACCTTGGGCGGCAGGCCGCCGAGGTGGCCGCGTATGTTGGACCACTCCGAACCGTCCAGTTCCGCCGCCGTCGTGCCGAGCAGGTAGATGGCCTGGCCGTCTTCCTTCCAGCCCGACGGCGTGCGGCGCGCAACGTCGTCGAACTTGCCGAGCACGGCCACCACGGGGGAGGGGTGGATGGGGGTGGTTCCGGTCTGGTTGTACAGCGAGACGTTGCCGCCGGTGACCGGGATGCCCAGCACCATGCAGGCGTCGGACAGGCCGCGGATGGCCTCGGCCAGCTGCCACATCACGTCGGGGTCCTCGGGGGAGCCGAAGTTCAGGCAGTCGCTGACGGCCATCGGCACGGCGCCGGACGTGGCGACGTTGCGGTAGGCCTCGGCCAGAGCCAGCTGTGCGCCGTGGTACGGATCGAGGTAGGTGTAGCGGCCGTTGGCGTCGGTGGCCAGGGCCACGCCCAGGCCGGTCTCCTCGTCCACCCGGACCACGCCGGCGTCGTCCGGGAACGCCATGGACGTGTTGCCGCCGACGTAGCGGTCGTACTGGTTGGTGATCCAGGATTTGCTGCACATGTTGGGTGAGGCAACGAGCTCGGTGATGGCGGCGGCCAGTTCCGCGGGGGCGGACGGGCGGCCCGCATCCTGCACGGAGCCGGTGAAGGCGTCTGCCTGCACGGCGTCCTGCCACTCGGGGCGGGCGTACGGGCGGTCGTAGACCGGACCGTCGTGGGCGACGGTGCGCGGGTCGACGTCGACGATGACCTCGCCTTCCCACGTGATGATGAGGCGGCCGGTGTCGGTGACCTCGCCCAGCCAGGAGTACTCCACGGCCCACTTGTCCATGACCGCCTCGAACGCGGCGATGTTTTCCGGGGTGACCACGGCCATCATGCGTTCCTGCGACTCGGACATGAGGATTTCGCCCGGGGTCAGGGTGGGGTCGCGGAGCAGGACGGACGTCAGCTCGACTTCCATGCCGCCGTCGCCGTTGGAAGCGAGCTCGGACGTGGCGCAGGAAATACCGGCGGCGCCGAGGTCCTGGATCCCCTCAACCAGGGAGCCCTTGAACAGCTCGAGGCAGCATTCGATCAGGACCTTCTCGGCGAAGGGGTCGCCCACCTGGACGGCGGGGCGCTTGGACGGCTTGGTGTCATCGAAGGACTCGGAGGCCAGCACGGAGGCGCCCCCGATCCCGTCGCCGCCGGTACGGGCACCGAACAGCACCACCTTGTTGCCCTTGCCGGAGGCGTTGGCGAGGCGGATGTCCTCATGCCGCATGACCCCGACCGCGAGGGCGTTGACCAGCGGGTTGCCCTGGTAGACGGAGTCGAAGACCATCTCGCCGCCGATGTTCGGCAGGCCCAGGGAGTTGCCGTAGCCGCCGATGCCGGCGACGGCTCCGTGCATGACGCGGGCCGTGTCCGGGTGGTCAATGGCGCCGAAGCGCAGCGGATCCATCACGGCGACCGGGCGGGCGCCCATCGAGATGATGTCGCGGACAATCCCGCCGATGCCGGTCGCGGCACCCTGGTAGGGCTCCACGAACGACGGCGAGTTGTGGGACTCGATCTTGAACGTCACGGCCCAGCCGTCGCCCAGGTTGGTGACGCCGGCGTTTTCGCCGATGCCCACGAGCATGTCCTTCTTCATCTCGTCGGTCACCTTGTCGCCGAACTGGCGCAGGTGGTTCTTCGAGGACTTGTAGGAGCAGTGCTCGCTCCACATCACGGAGTACATGGCGAGTTCCGCGCCGGTCGGGCGGCGGCCCAGGACCTTGACCACCTCGTCGAACTCGTTCTGCTTCAGGCCCAGCTCGGCCCAGGGGAGCTCGACGTCCGGGGTCTTGGCAGCGTTCGCGACGGTGTCGATGTTGAACTTCTTGGCCTCGGTGGCGGTGCCGACCGTCCGGCCTGCCGACGTCTCCGTCATTTGTTGTCTCCCACGATCTTGGTCAGTACTGAGGTGAAGAAGCCCAGGCCCTCGGTGCCGGAGCCGTTCTCGGGGCCGAAGCCCGTCTCCACGGCGTGTTCCGGGTGCGGCATGAGGCCCACCACGTTGCCGGCGGCGTTGGATATGCCGGCGATGTCACGGCGGGAGCCGTTCGGGTTCCAGCCGACGTAGCGGAACACCACGCGGCCCTCCGCCTCCAGGGCGTCGAGGGTCTTCTCATCCGCGATGTACTGCCCGTCCTGGTTCTTCAGCGGCACCGTGATTTCCTGTCCGACGGCGTAGTCCCGGGTCCAGGCGGTGGTGTTGCTCTCCACCCGCAGGACCTGGTCCCGGCACATGAACTTCAGGTGGTCGTTCTTGATCATCGAGCCCGGCAGCAGATGTGATTCGGTGAGGATCTGGAAGCCGTTGCAGATGCCCAGGACCGGCAGTTTGGCCTCCGACTTGGCGGCGTCGATGATCTTGGCCATCAGCGGCGCGAAACGGGCGATGGCGCCGGCGCGGAGGTAATCGCCGTAGGAGAATCCGCCGGGGATGACGACGGCGTCGACGTCACCCAGGGTGGTGTCGGCGTGCCAGAGCGGCACCGGGGTGGCGCCGGCCAGGCGGACCGCACGGACGGCGTCGCGGTCGTCCAGGGTCCCGGGGAACGTGACGACGCCGATCTTCGCACCGGCGAGGGTGCCTGTACCGGGAACGTCGGCGGCTTCGCCGATCAGGGGGAGTTCAGTCATCTCAGGCCTCGACGACCTCGACGTTGACGACGTCCTCGATGACCGGGTTGGACAGCAGGGTCTCGGCGGCGTTCCGGGCCTGGGCCAGGATTTCCTCGGTCACCTCGCCATCGACCGTGAGTTCAAATCGCTTGCCCTGGCGGACAGAGCTAAAGGCGGTGAAGCCCAAGCGGGGGAGTGCACCCACGATGGCCTTCCCCTGCGGGTCGAGAATCTCGGGCTTGGGCATGACGTCGACAACGATCCGGGGCATCCGGCAACTCCTGTGCGTGAGCATTGGGTAAGGGCGCAGCGGAGTGGTGCCGTCTCACGCCGATCCGCTGTGTGGTGGGGACAGTTCTCAGAAATACAGCGTGAAAGAGCGCTCCGCGAGCTTGCATCCCTATTCTACCGGCCGCGGCGCGTCCGGCCGCATTCGGGCCGGGTCTGTGAACGGTGCCCGCCCTGCCGCCGTGCAGCCGCGCCGCGAAGACCCCCGCGGCAGTCCGTCCGGCCCGGGGCGGCCGGGGCCGGGCTATGGCCACTCCGGTGCGCCGTCAGTAGGATGTGCGCATGGCTGAGAAATCGAAATCCGTGGTCCTGCCCGTCGTTGCTGCCGCTGTTTTCGCGGGCCTGGGCCGGATGGTCCTGCAGAAGATCAAAGCGGACCGGAAAGCCCGGGAGAGCAACGTGGCCGGGCCGCTCGATGAGAAGACCCGGGCCTGGATCAGCGAAGTTGTCAGGACGCCGCGCCAGTAGGACACCCCAGGACGACTGCCGGCGGCGGGCCCGCCCGCATCCGGCCCCGGAGTGGACTGCCCTCCACGTATGGGCTTCGAGCGCCGTCGGGGCCTCCCGCCGCTGCCAGCCCCGTGACTCTTGTCGCAGCGTGTGACAATTTTTGATTTCTTCATTGTGTGCTATGTCATAACTGGCTCTCAGTCTGTACTGTATGAATCGGCTGGTATCCGTCGGGGCCGTGAGAGTCTCAGCTCTTTCTGTCCGGCCAGTCCTTTGGCCCGGCAGCTGCGCCGGGGCCGTTCCTTATGAAAGGTTCAACCACACGTGAAATCACCAGGAAAGAGCTTCCTTCGAAGCGGGGGACTCCGGAGGGCCGTGGCACTGACCCTGGGCTTGCCGGTTCTCTTGTCAACAGTCGCGATCCAGCCCGCCACCGCGGCGCCGGTGCAGGGCGCCACCGTTGCGGGAGTGGCACAGAAGAATCTGGATCCGAACAGCTTCAAGGACGGCCGCTACATCGTCGTCCTGACCGAGAAGCCCGCAGCCACGTACGATGGCGGGACGCCAGGACTGGCGGCAACCAAGCCGGAATCGGGCAAGAAGCTCGACACGAGGAAGGCCGAAGTCAAGCAGTACGAGTCGCACCTCGAAACGAAGCAGGCCGAGGTTGCGGGCAAGCAGAACGTCCAGATCAATAGGCAGTTCACCGCGGCCCTCAACGGATTCAGCGCCAGCCTCACCGCGGATCAGGCCATCAAGCTGGCCAAGGACCCCAGTGTGCTGACGGTGGCCCCCGACACGGAAAACGCGCCGGACTACTCCAGCACCGACTTCCTGAAGCTCAGCGGAGCCAACGGAACCTGGGAGACGAAGTTCGGTGGCCAGGACGGCGCCGGCAAGGGCGTCGTCGTGGGCGTCATCGACACCGGCTACACCCCTTCCAGCGCGTTCTTCGCCGGGGACGAGGTCAAGCCCCTCGTTGGCCAGCCTGTCGTCGGTGTCCCGTACAGGACGGCGGACGGCAAGATCGCGATGCTCAAGTCCGACGGCGAGACGTTTATCGGTGAGTGCCAGAAGGGCCAGGACTTCGACGGTTCTGCCTGCAACTCCAAGGTCCTGAGCGCGCACTACTTCGCCGAGGATTTCCTGAAGTACGTGCCCCCGGGCAACCGTGCCTCGGAGGAACTGCTGTCCCCGGTCGATGTCGCCAGCCACGGCACCCACACGGCCAGCACCGCGGCGGGCAACGCCAAGGTCGAGGCCTTCGTGGACGGGCGCAGCTTCGGCGTGACGAGCGGCGTCGCCCCGGCCGCCAAGCTCTCCGTTTACAAGGTCTGCTGGGAAGACACCGACCCCAACACTGGCGGCTGCTACAGCTCTTCGTCCGTGGCCGCCGTCGACCGGGCCGTCAAAGACGGCGTCGACGTGCTGAACTACTCGATCTCCGGCTCTGCCACGTCCGTGATCGACCCGGTCTCGATTGCTTTCCTGAACGCCGCCTCAGCAGGCATTTTCGTCGCCGCTTCCGCCGGTAACTCCGGACCCACGGCCAGCACCGTCAACCACGGCGCGCCGTGGGTCACCACGGTCGCGGCCAGCAGCTTCTCCCAGGAGCTCCAGGGCACCGTCGAGTTCTCCGACGGCACCAAGTTCCGCGGCGCCAGCATCATGAACCGCGAGGTCAAGGGTGCCGGCGTCGTCCTGGCCGCCAAGGCGGCCATCACGGCCGGAAACGCCAACGCGGCCCTCTGTGGTCCGAACACACTGGACCCCGCCAAGGTCGCCGGCAAAGTCGTGGTCTGTGACCGCGGCTTCTTCGACCGCGTCGCCAAGAGCGCCGAAGTCAAGCGTGGCGGCGGCGTTGGCATGATCCTGGTGAACCTCAGCAATTCCTCGCTGGACACCGATCAGCACGCAGTCCCGACCGTCCACGTGAACCCGCCGGCCACCCAAGCCATCAAAGCCAAGGTGACGGACACCCCTGACATCAAGGTTTCCCTGGTCAACAAGGACACCACCGGACTGCCACTGGAGGCACAGCCGCAAATTGCCGGCTTCTCCTCCCGAGGCCCGCTGCTGGCCACGGATTCGGACCTGCTGAAGCCTGACGTCGCCGCTCCGGGTGTTGCAGTCCTGGCCGGTGTGTCGCCGATTGGCGCTGACGGGGCAAAGTTCGGGTTTATGTCCGGCACCTCCATGGCAGCACCTCACGTTGCCGGCTTCGGTGCGCTGCTCCTGGGCAAAAACCCGAACTGGTCCCCGGCCACGGTCAAGTCCGCAATGATGACCACGGCAGGCAACGTCGTGAACGCCGATGGCTCCAAGAACACCGACGTCCACGCCACCGGCGCGGGCCAGGTGGACCCGGCACGCATGGTCGATCCGGGCCTTGTCTACGACGCCAACGACGAGGACTACTGGAAATTCATCCAGGGCACGGGAATCAACCTCGGCCTGCCGTCCAGCACGCTGCCGCGCGACATGAACGTCGCGTCCTTCTCGCTGGGCAACCTCACCGGCAAGGTCACCGTGACCCGGACCGTGACAGCCCTAACCCCGGGCGTCTACAAGGTCAAGGCCGATGTGCCCGGAATCCAGGTCAACGTGGCTCCGGCAGCCCTGAACTTCAAGGCCGCCGGCGAAAAGAAGACCTTCAAGGTCACCTTTGAGAACAAGGGCGCTGCCCTTGGCAAGTTCGCCATGGGGTCACTGAGCTGGGAGGGTGCCGGCAAGACCGTTACCTCGCCGATCGCAGTCCGGCCCCAGTCTGTCGTCGCCGCGAAGGATGTCTTCCTGAGCACCGACTCCGGCACCGGATCCGGCGACATCAGCGTTGTCTCCGGCACCAACAACCCGATCAACATGACCCTGGACGGCCTGTCCAAGGCGGATTCCACTGCCGTGGAGCTGGTTCCGGGACCGTTCGCGGGCCAACCCGACGCTTCGACCTTCGTGAAGACTGTCAACGTCCCGGCCGGTGCTCCGCTGGCCAAGTTCTCAGTCATCTCCTCTGACCCGGGCGCGGACTTCGACATGTGGGTGGTCACGCCCCGCGGCGTCGAAGAGGTGGCGACGTCGTCGTCCAGCGAGACGCTGTCGATTGCGAATCCGGCTGCCGGCTCGTACACGATCTACGCGAACCTGTACTCCAGCCCGGGCGGCAAGGCCACGAAGGCAAGCGTCGATGCCGCGATCCTCGGTGCCAACGAGAACAATGCGACCGTCACGCCGAACCCGCTGGTGCTGCCGAACGGTGAAACGGGCAAGATCACGCTGAACTGGACCGGCCTTGAGCCCGGCTCCTACATTGGCCGGATCACCTTTGCCGGTGCCAGCGAGCCGACGTTCGTCACCGTCGTCGTGAACGCCGCAGGCGCCGCCTCGGTGGCGCCGACGTCGGAAGACGCAACCGCGCAGTCCAAGTTCCAGAATCAGGAGCTTGAGCGCCCCAACAACGCCATCTAGGCGCAGCTCAACCTGACAGCACAGGCAATGGCCGGCGGTTTCCACCGCCGGCCATTGCCTTTGCTTGTTAGCCGGTGCGCCTGCGGGGTTCCGCGCGGATCAGATTGCCCCGGTCGAACCCGCATTTCCGCCGAGCAGCGGCGCCATGGCACGCCAGCGGGCGATCTCGCAGCCATCGGTGCGGCGGAACGTGCTGCGGACTTCCCGGCCCAGGAACCAGCCGGTCACTTCGGCGATCTGGGGACCGCCGTACTGCTGGGTGCACATCTTCGGCGGCCCAGGCTTGGGGAAGAAGATGTCTTCCCCGTGCTGGGTGACCGCCGCGAGGGCGGCCGCGGAATCCGGCAGGGTGCACCCCTCGGCGGGTGCGCCGCCGCTTGCCGCCAACCGGAATACATATTCCGGGGCGCCCGGGGCCTCTGTCAGGCGGACGGTGAGATCGATCTCGTGGTGGCTGTGACGTTCGTGCGTGGCGGTCATTGCTGTCCTTCCGTGGGTTCTGGGGCAGGGCCTGAACCCAGCGACTGAAGCAGGGGAGTGAGCTCCAGCAGCAGCCGATGCCGCAGCTCCTGCGACTCGGCCGAAAAAGCCCGCTGGTATTCAACGTACGCGGCTTTGCCCTCGGCCGTTTCGATCAGGATGGCGGGATAGCCCCACTCTTTCAAGTCATACGGGGACGCCTGCATGTCCATGGCCCTGATCCGCCAGGAGAGCTCGAAACAGTCCATCACCAGCTCGCTGGGCAGCAGCGGGGCAAGTTTATAGGCCCACTTGTACAGGTCCATGTTGGCGTGCAGGCACCCGGGCTGTTCCATGGTCCGCTGGTTCTCCCGGCTCGGGATGAGACTGTTCAGCGGCACCGCATCCGGAGTGTAAAAGCGGAAGGCGTCGAAGTGCGAGCAGCGGATCCGGTTCTCCTCCACCACCGCGTCGGTCCGTTCCGGGCCGAGGCGCAGCCGGAGGTACTCGTGCCGGAGTTCGAATTTGTCCTGCCGGTAGACCATGGCCCATTCGTGCAGCCCGAAGCAGCCGAACTGGGCCGGCCGTGCCGCCGTCCCGGCCAGGATGATCCCGGCGAACTGCAGGGCGTCCCGCCGGTCCCGGACAAAGGCCTCGACGTCGACTGCGACGGCCGTCGTTCCCGCCGCCAGCCCGGCGGCGGCGAGTTCGCCGTCGTCGGGCGTGCGGTAGTACTTCCAGCCGGCACGCTCAGCCGCGGCGGGACCGGAGAGCACGACGCCGGCGCCCGGGTGCCAGCGCAGCAGCTGCCCGGGCTTTTGGGTGTAGTAGGTGAAGAGGAAGTCCTCGACGGGGTGCTTCCTGCCCGCGGACCGCCGGGCCAGGTACGGATCCGCGTATTTCCGGACGCGCGCCTGATGGCTGGCCTGGCGGGGCAGCCAATCATCCTGCGGGAGTGCGTGCAGCTTAGACTCCGCCGGTGGAGCCAAGGACGTCCTTGGCGGCATTCCAGAGGGCGATCTCGCAGCCGTCGCGCAGGGTGAAATTCATTTCGACCGGCCGGCCGTCCACCACTCCCGTGACGGTGGCCTCCTGCGGGCCGCCGTACTGCATGGTGCAGGCCTGGCCCGTTGGCCGGGGTGCGGGGCTGAGGATCGCCGCGTTGCTCTTCAGGGCGGTGCAGGCCGCGGCGGCGTCGGGATGCTGGCTCTCGGCGGCCGGGACGCCGTCCACGCAGACCAGCGTGAAGTTCGACGGTGTGCCGGTCGCGGACGGTTTGACCATGATGGCGAGTTCGGCGTTGCCCTGGCCTGGACCTGAGGTGACCGGCGCGGCAGACGGCGAGGGGGCCGGGGTCTTTGTTTCGGTATCCGGCGAGGGGGTGCCCGTCGGGGAGGCCGTTGTCCCGCCCGTCGGACCGGTGGCCGTGGTTGACGGCGACGGCGTGGTCCCTGGCGAACAGGCGGCCAGGCCGGCCACCGCCATCAGAACGAGCGCCGCGTGGCTCAGTTGCTTGCGCATCAGCAGTCCTCCTGTGTTTTGCCCAGTCTACCGCCGGGGCGGGCCGCCGGAGGGGCCCTTCGTGGCAGCAATCAGGTCCATCATGGAGGCATGCAGTGTGGTGACCTGCTCCCGGGTCAGGCCCAGTCGCTCCATCATGGTCCCCGGCACGGCAGTGGCCTGTTGCCTGAGCGCGGCGCCCAGCGGCGTCAGGCCCACGGCAAGGGTCCGTTCGTCGCCCGGCACACGCTGGCGAGTGATGAACCCGGCCGACTCCAGGCGGCGCAGCAGGGGCGAGATTGTTGCCGGTTCCTGGGCGAGGGCCCCGCTGATGTCGCGCAGAGAGCGGGGGCTGGACTCCCAGAGGCAGAGCATCACAAGATACTGGGGGTGGGTCAGTCCGAGCTGGTCCAGTACGGGTTTGTACGCGCCGACGACACTGCGGGACGCGACCGTGAGCGCGAAGCACAGCTGGTGCTCAAGCAGGAGATCGTCCTGGGTTCCCTCGGCCACATCCGCCACGTGGGTCCTCCCCTAGATAGTTAGTGTGCTAATCATTAGCGTACACTTGAGGGTATCGTCTCGTCCTTAGGAGTGAAGTGTGATGGCCAAGAAAAGCGCCGAAAACGGCTCGCAGAGGTTCATGCGCGCAACGGGCAGACTCCGGATGATTTTTGGCCCCGCCAACCGCAGCGCCCTCGGGCACGAGATGACCGAGCAGAACCGGCAGCTTCTGGCCCAGCGCGAAGCCGAAACCCGGCAGTGGGAGACCCTCCACCGCCCGGACGGCAGCACCTACGTTGTGCCCCGCAACCCCGAGGACAAATCACTGCGTTAAGTCGTCCCCCGGGCCGCGGTTCGGGACGAAAATTCCGGCACGTTCCGGGCCAATTTCCGGGCGGCCGCGCCCGTAGTGCCTCACGTCAAGATGCTCGCGAAACGGCTGTGCGTGCCTCACGTATTTTTGCTCGCGTGGGCGACTGACGCATTGCCTGGGTCTTGTCGGCGGCGAGGCTGATGAGCTGGAGCTGGATGTCCGTGATTCCGCGGGTGAGATCGGCGGGATTCGTGGAGTTGAACAGGGCCTCGAGTTCAGCGGCCTTGGCGGGTGTGAGCACACGCGCGTCGGTGACCCGCTGGTAGTGGGTCCGGGGTTTGTCGTAGACGCGGGTCTTGTGACCGTTCCGGTTCTCCCGCCAGCCAATGGCCTTCTTCGTCGCGGTAAACATGTTGAACCGGATCCGCACCAGGGCGTAGAGCTCGTTGAGCAGCTGCAGTTCCAGCGCGGTGTCGTACGGGTAGTGGAAGGCGTGGCGGCGCCACGATGTCGCCGTTTTTCTGCTCCACGTGGGCGTTGTTGTTGGACTTGTAAGGCCTGGCCCGCGTGAAGTAGATGTCCCGGGCCGATGCCCAGCCGACGAGGGCATGATTGATGAACTCCCCGCCGTTACCGGTGTCCAAACCAGTGAGCGGGAACGGCAGACGCTCGGCGACGGTTTCCATCGCCGCGAGGATCCACTTGTAGGCGCTGTTACGGATCGCGACGTTCTCCGTCCAGCCAGTGAACACGTCGGTGGCGGTCAGTGTGCGGGCGAATTCCCCCACCAGCGCAGGGCCGCAGTGCGCGACCAGATCCGCCTCGATGAACCCCGGAACCTGCTCGTGTTCCTGTCCTGCCCGGCGCACCGCGATGGCGGCGCGGAGCTCGCTGCCGGCCTTCGTGGCGGACAATCCCTTCGGCGCCATCCCCGCCCGGGTGGGCCGCAGCAGCCGGTCGATCGTGGCCCCGGAGACGGCCATTAGCTGGTCCCGGATTTCCGGGCTGAACCGGACATTACGAAGCTCCCCGAAGGTCTCCAGCTTCGGCAGCCACAGTCCCGTCGTCGCCGCGAGATACTTGCCCGACGGCATCCCGGCCAGCCGCCAGACCCTGATCAAGGCCGTCAGCGTGTCGTATCCATAAGTCCGCGGCCGGGCTTCCGCTTCGCCTTCCGGACCGGGGTCTTACGCTTCAGCGCCGTGGACAACGCGCGGCGGGCTTTGGCCCGGGACCAGCCGGTGACCGCGACCAGGTCATCCAGGATCCGGCCCTTGTCCTTCTTGGCCGCCCGCGCGTACTCCGCCGCGGATTGCTTGGTGATTTCCCTGCGCGCTGACAACGACAATCCCTGACCCATCCATCATGGTCCCAGCAGCACCCGGGGCCGGACCCGTTTCGCGAGCATTTGCCAAATGAGGCACGCACCCCATTTCGCGAGCACTATTCGTGAGTCTCGTCGCGCCCATGCCTTTTCCCCCCGGCGGGCGTAAAATGAGGGCACTGGCACCAGCTACTTAGCCGCAACCGTTTAGCGCGGCCCGGACGCTGGAGAGGGGGTGGGAATTGTGGCACTTGCACTGAGGAAGATGGCACTCAGGCAGCATCTGCACCCGTCGTCATGGGCACGCTTCCTTTTCGGCCCTGCCTCGCGTGGGGATACCGCCGCGCCGGTCGTGCACAAGAATGATGACTTCGAGCAGGCTTCCGAAATGGACCTCGCCGGGTTCGAAGTGGAGACCGATGCTCACGGACATCACTATGCGGTCCGGAAGGAAGACCTCCCCAAAGAGGAAATCTGAGCATCGCGCGCCCGTCAGGAAACGCGCCCGTCACGGGAAAGGGAGCGGCACATGCCGCTCCCTTCCCAGTTAACTCCGGCTGCTATTCCTCGGTGCGAAGGTCAGCGGCCCGTGCCGCCGTACACTGTGGCCTCGTCCTCGCTGTCCAGGTCGAAGGCCTTGTGGATGGCGCGCACGGCATCGTCGAGCAGGTCGGCGTGTGTGACGACGGAAATCCGGATCTCCGAGGTGGAGATCATGTTGATGTTGATTCCGGCCTCCGAGAGCGCCGCGAAGAACCGCGCCGAGACTCCCGGGTGCGAGCGCATGCCGGCGCCGATCAGCGACAGCTTGCCGATCTTCTCGTTGTACTCGATGCTTTCGAAGCCGATCCGGTCCTGCGCGGCGTGCAGGGCGGCGAGGGCGTCGGCGCCCTCGACGATCGGCAGCGTGAAGGAAATGTCGGTCCGGCCCGTGCCGTGGGTGGACACGTTCTGGACGATCATGTCGATGTTCGAGTGCGCATCGGCGATGACCTGGAAGATCGCTGCAGCCTTGCCGGGGATATCGGGAACCCCGACAACCGTGACCTTGGCTTCCGAACGGTCGTGTGCAACACCGGAGATGATTGGCTGCTCCAAGGCAACTCCCTCTTGGGTTGTGATCTTGTCGTCGGGGCTGGGCAGGACCCAGGTACCTTCGTTCTGGCTGAATGAGGACCGGACATGCAACGGCACTCCGAAACGGCGCGCGTACTCGACGCAGCGCAGGTGCAGGATCTTGGCGCCGGACGCCGCCAGTTCGAGCATTTCCTCGCTGGAGATCCGATCGATCTTGCGGGCGGACGGCACGACGCGCGGATCGGCGGTGTAGATCCCGTCGACGTCGGTGAAGATCTCGCAAACGTCCGCATCGAGGGCGGCGGCCAGCGCCACCGCCGTCGTGTCCGAACCGCCGCGGCCCAGCGTGGTGACCTCGTGCGTGGTGCGGCTCATGCCCTGGAACCCAGCCACGATCGCGATGTGCCCCTTGTCCAGGGCGGTGCGAATGCGGTGCGGGTCGACGTCGATGATCCGGGCCTTGCCGTGGATGCCGTCAGTGATCATTCCGGCCTGGGAGCCGGTGAAGGACTGGGCCGACGCGCCGAACTTGTTGATGGCCATGGCGAGCAGGGCCATCGAGATGCGTTCCCCGGCGGAGAGGAGCATGTCCATTTCCCGCGCCGGGGCCGAGTCGGTGACCTGCGCGGCGAGGTCGAGGAGTTCATCAGTGGTGTCGCCCATGGCGGACACGACCACCACCACCTCATCGCCCGCGTTCTGGGCATCCACGATCCGCCGGGCCACGCGCTTAATGCCCTCGGCATCCGCCACGGAGGAACCGCCGAACTTCTTCACCACAAGGTGCTTCGTGGTGGCAGCAGAGACGGGCAGCCCCTGTGGCTGCGGGCCGGGCTGGACTTCGGTAGTGGGCAAACTCATGCGCGCACCCTCACTGGATCATCGGGGTTCTGGGCCAGGCAACCAAACGGCGCGACGGCGTAACTTCTCATCCCAGTTTATCGCCGAGACCCCTCGGTTGCTGAATTGTGACCGCATGCCAGACACCCGCGTTCCCGCTCCCCGGGACATGCCCTCCGCTGGGGAAAGCGACTGGACATGCCCACCTGCTATCCGGGACATGCCCTCCGTTGGCGCGGGCTGATGGGCATATTGGCACTTTGTCCATCCGTATGCGCGGGGGCTGGGCATGTCCCATGCGGGGTTGAATTAGTCCGGCGGAGCGCCCGGTTTGGCAGCGGTCCGGGGTCCACTCGGCTACGGGTTCCGGTCCAGTCTGTAGCGCCTGGAGGGAAGGTTCTTGCCCGTTGTGTCCTGCGCGGACGTGAAATGGCGGTCCTGCCGAAAGCCCAGGCCCGCCAAGAGCCGTCTGGAGGGGAGGTTGGGTTCATAAACGCCGGCGAACACCGTTTGTGTTCCGCGTTGTTCGAAAAGCCAGCTGACCAGGGCACCCGCTGCCTCGCGGCCCAGGCCACGGCCGTGGTGGCCGGGATGGAGAATATACCCGAGGCTTCCGCAGTCGGCGGGTATCTTGCCCGGCGCCGGCGGCTCTGCCGAGTTCCACGTCCGGCCGTCACCAATGACCTCACCCGTCTCGCGGAGCTCTATGGCCCAGCCGAAGCTGAACCAATCCACGCTGGACGATTCCGCGGCATCGACCAGCCGAAGGATTCTGGCGAAGTTCTCCTCGGGACTCAGGGGTTCATGGGACAGATACTGCGTGGCCATGGGATCGCCGCGGAACCGCAGGACCGCCGCCGCATCGTCGATTTCCAGCGGACGCAGCACCAGGCGTTCGGTGCGGACCGGGGCAGGTAAGGACATGGCGGGGCGGTCTACGATCAGCTCAGGGCGTTGCGGCGGCCCTCGAACGCGCGGCCCAGAGTGACCTCGTCCGCGTATTCGAGATCGCCTCCCACGGGCAGGCCTGAAGCAAGACGGGTGACAGCGATGCCAATCGACTTGAGCATGCGCGCCAAGTAGGTGGCCGTGGCCTCGCCCTCCAGATTGGGGTCGGTGGCGATGATGATTTCCTGGATGGCGCCGTCGTTAAGCCGGGTGAGGAGTTCACGGATCCGGAGCTGCTCGGGGCCGATGCCCGCAATGGGATTAATGGCTCCGCCCAGCACGTGATAACGGCCGCGGAACGAGCGGGTGCGTTCCACGGCGAGGACGTCCTTGGATTCTTCGACGACACAGATGATCGAGGGATCCCGGCGCGGGTCCCGGCAAATATTGCACAGTTCCTGCTCTGTGACGTTGCCGCAGACCGTGCAGAATTTCACCCGTTCCTTGACCGTGATGATGGCATCCGCGAGCCGTTTCATATCCTGCGGGTCGGCCTCGAGAATGTGGAAGGCGAGCCGCTGGGCGGACTTGGGCCCGACCCCGGGAAGGCGTCCGAGCTCGTCAATCAGCTCTTGAACTGCACCTTCGTACACTTTGTCCTCGTTCGGTTGGGGTGGTGACGGGCGGAGGGCCCGGCGGGACGGCTAGAAGCGCGGCGGCAGCGGACTTCCGTCCAGCGACCGCTCTTCCACGAGTTTTCCGCCCAGGATTCGTTCGACGGCGGCCCGTCCGAAGACGCCTGATTCCTCGATCGTTTCGTCGTCCGCGCTGGGGATGTCCTGGACATAGGTGGTGGTGGCGGCAGCACGGGCCGGAGCTTTGGCGCGTCCAGCCTCCGCCTCGGGGCTGTTGGACAGCCGCTGATACAGGCTTTGCCGGCCGCTGGACTGCTGCGCCGCGGGGGCCGTGACCGGTGCGGCTGCTGCTCCGGCGGTCGGAGCAACCGCCGCAGCGCTCACGGAGACTGCAGCGCCTGCCGGCACCAACTCCGATGAGTCTCCCCAACCGTTCGACGAGGAGGCGACAGGCTCATACGTGGCGGAAGCCGATACTGCCGCGGCGTACTGCGGGACCTGGGCCGCGGCAGGTTCGTAGTGCGGGGGTTCAGGCTCCGGGGTTGGGTCGGGAGTAATGGATTCCTCGGGCCGGTAGCCTCCGACGTTGGAGTCCGCGCCAATCGTCCAGATGCCGGGGGCCTGCTCGACGGCCCGTGCCCACGGGTCGTTGGCGGTGTCCGGAGCTTGGGGCGCCGGCGTGTGTGTCTGGGACTTCTTGGCAGCAGCACCGGAACGCGCCGGGGCGGCGGTCTTCGTGCGGTCAGATGCGGGTGCCGGCTGGGCGGCCCGGGCGAGGGCGGGTGCCGAGGGGTCCCAGTCCATGGGCGGTTCCTCGTCCAGCGGCGGAGCGTCCTCGTCGCGCGGAGGTCCCCAGTCGTCGTCGGGGTGGGCATACGAGCCGGCGGAGTCCGGGGCGGCGCCCGGCTGTTCGCTTTCAGCCGCGTCTGCCGGAGAAGTGGCCCGCGGTTCCGCCGGGGCTGCAGTTGCGGGGACGTGCGCCGATACCGGGATCTGGACGGGCTCGTCCGGGGTAGTCGGGACCCGGACGGGCGAGGCAGGGGTAGCCGGGGCCTGGACCGCCGCAGACCGAACGGCGGGGGCGGCGGCCGGAGCCTGCACCGTCCATTCCGGCTCCGTTTGCGCCGGGGCAACCGGGGGCAGGCCCCAGTCAGCGTCAGTGGACGTGGCCGGAACATCCCGGCTAGCGGGTGCTTTTGGGTTTGGCTCAGAGCTCGCTGCGCTGTTGCTTCCGCTGGCCACTGCAGTGATCTGGCATTCGATGCCGATCGTCTTGTGGATCGCCTGTCGCAGGTTCTCGGAGTGATCCGCCCGGCCGAACGCACCAGCAAGCCCGGACGTGGTGAAGGCGAGCGTCAGGACATGGTCTTCGAAGTGGCCCACCTGGGCATTTGGCTCGACGAGGGCCCACGTGCTGCGCTTGATCTTGGTCAGCGTCTGCAGGATCTCCGGCCACGCGCGGCGGAGGACTTCGACGTCGGGCCCGGATCCTGAGCCAGGCGCCGCGGCGGTCGCAGCCGCAGGCACCGAGGGCGCCGGCAGGCTCTGGGCAGGTTCTGCCGGCGCAGACGGTGCCGCGGCAACGGGAGCTGCGCCGGAGGCATCCTGGCTGGACGGGGCCGGAGCGGGCGACGCAGTGGTCGCTGCCTGCACCGGCGCGGACGCCGGTGTAGGCGTGGCCTTCCCGGAAGCCCCCCGGTTGACCGCGGCGGGCTCGTCGACGGGCCAGTCGCGGGTGCTGACGCGCGGAGCAGTGAGCGCTTCCCGGGCCGGTTCGGCATCGCGCTCAGGGGCAGCGGCAGGTGCGGCGGCCGCCGGGGCTGCAGCCGCAGGTCCGGGAGATGCAGCTGCCGGAACCGGAGACGCCGCTGCGGGAGCGGTCTGGGCGGCGGGAGCCCCGACGTCGTTCCCGGCGTAATTCAGGCGGCGTTCCACCCGGTCGATCCGGGCGGCGATGCCGCGCTCGGTCTGCTCGGAGGACGGCAGCAGGATGCGGGCGCACAGCAGCTCCAGGTGCAGCCGCGGCGAGGTGGCACCGGTCATCTCGGTCAGGGCGGTGTTGGTGACGTCCGCCGCCCGGGACAACTCGGCCGCCCCCAGGTTGTGGGCCTGGTTCTGCAGGCGCGCGATCTGGTCGGCGGGCATGCCGCGGAGGATTGACTGGGCGCTTTCCGGCATGGCCTGGACGATGATCAGGTCCCGGAAGCGCTCGAGCAGGTCCTCCACGAAGCGGCGCGGGTCATGCCCGGTCTGGATGACCCGGTCGACCGCTCGGAAAACCGTAGCGGCGTCGGACGCTGCCACGGCCTCCACGACGTCGTCGAGCAGGGAAGCATGGGTGTAGCCCAGCAGTGCGACGGCGAGCTCGTAGTCCAGCCCGTTGGGTCCGGCGCCCGCCATGAGCTGGTCCAGGACGGAGAGCGAATCCCGCACCGAACCGCCGCCGGCGCGGATTACCAGCGAGAGCACGCCGGGCGCCACGGGAACGTCTTCCTGGGTGCAGAGCAGCTCCAGGTACGCCATGAGCGGCTCGGGCGGCACGAGGCGGAACGGGTAGTGGTGGGTGCGGGAGCGGATGGTCCCGATGACCTTGTCCGGCTCCGTGGTGGCGAAGATGAACTTGATGTGTTCCGGCGGCTCTTCGACGATCTTGAGCAGGGCGTTGAAGCCGGCCGAGGTGACCATGTGGGCTTCGTCGATGATGAAGATTTTGTAGCGGTCGCGGACGGGGGCGTAGGTGGCCCGTTCGCGCAGGTCGCGGGCGTCGTCGACGCCGCCGTGGCTGGCAGCGTCAATTTCAATGACGTCGAGGGATCCGGAGCCGCCTCGGGCGAGTTCGACGCAGCTGGCGCACCTGCCGCAGGGGGTGTCCGTGGGCCCCTCAGCACAGTTCAGGCAACGCGCCAGGATACGGGCAGAGGTGGTTTTTCCGCAGCCGCGGGGGCCTGAGAAGAGGTAAGCGTGGTTCACTCGGTTCTTGCGTAGGGCCGTCATCAGCGGCTCGGTGACGTGTTCCTGCCCGATAACGTCCGCGAACGAATCGGGGCGGTATCTGCGGTAAAGGGCGGTAGTAACAGTCACAGATAAACCCTACCAATCGGCACAGACATAAAAGACCCCTCATGCACCCGCCAGAGCCCATTTACCCTTGCTACCTTCCGGTCCTGGGGGAGTTCAACAGGATGACGCCACATGAGGGGCCGTCAGCAAGTTTACCCGACGTTTGAGTGTGCCCCGAATCGTGCGTTTTGGGTCCGGGAAATCCGGTGGGACATGCCCATTTTCCGCGGTCGGGAGTGGGCACAGCGGGCTTATGTCCATTGGCTGCGGTGAGGGTGGGGCATGTCCCGCGGGGCGGGGGCTGAGGGGCCAATTGGGCGATGTCGGGAAGTTCAGGTATTCTAGTATCTGCTTTTGATTCAGAAGCTACTGGAGAATTCGCCTAGCGGCCTATGGCGCACGCCTGGAACGCGTGTTGGGTTAACGCCCTCGGGGGTTCAAATCCCCCATTCTCCGCGTTTGGCCCCGGTCCCTTGGACCGGGGCCTTTTTTTGCGTCCTGCCACCGGGCCCAATGGCCCCGGAAACCTGTTCCCGGCTGGCCCCTCAGGCCCGGTGGCCCAGCCTGCGGAGCCTGTCCCGGGCCGCCTGTTCGCTGGGCCCCATCCGGCCCAGGGCAAGATGGACGACGCCGAGTGTCACCTTCGTCGCCAGCCGCACCGGCAGCGGGATGGGACCCAGCCGTGCGGTCCGGAGGCCCAGCAGATCACGGTATTTGGGTTCGAGGCTGGCCACGGCGGCCGCGAACAGCACCCGGTAGCCTGGCCGGAGCACTGGATGAAGCGGTGGATTGCGGATGAACGCCACCGTCTCGGCGACCCTGTCGTCGGAGCGGAGTTCGCCGGCGTCGTACCAGTGGTCCAACTGCCGCCGCATGGCCTCCTCGCTGAGCGGCGGGGACTCCACCCCCATCAGCTCGCCGGCCTGCGCCCACTCACGTACGTACGCATTCGGACCGCCCGGTATCGGCCTGCCCCAGATCTTGTGCGCCGAGAGGAAAGCGTCGGTGAAGGCGATATGCACCCAGCGGAGCAGCTGCGGATCATTCGCCGCGTAGCTCCGGGTGACGCCGTGCCCGTCCACGTACTCCCCGCGCACCGATCCATGGAGCCGCAGCACCCAGTCGGAGGCTGCGCGGGCCGCGGCGGTTGAACCGTAGGAAACCGTAAAAATCCAGCGGATCGTTCCGGCAAGCCGTGCGAGCGGATCATCTCGGTAATTTGAATGATCCTGCACGCCTGCCAGCGCGGCTGGGTGGAGAGCCTGCATCAGCAGCGCTCGAATACCCGCAACGATGGTTGGCATGCCACCGTGAACAGCCCAAACTGCTGAGTTGGCGGGGAAAAAGCCTGCGTCGTCTCCTTCGGCGAGATCGAGTTGCCACTGCGGCGTCCCCGTCGCCCCGTTGCTGAAAGTTCCAACTAAGAGTGTCTTCATGGGTGCAAAAAGTTTGATCACCGCGCTTGTTCTCCTTTGGACAAAATAGACGTCTGAGCTAATCCTGAGCTACGCATCAACCGATTGACGCTGACCTTCGAGGTAGCGGTACACGGTCTGACGAGAAACACCCATAGTTTTGGCGATACTCGTGACGGTCGTTTTGGCGTCGGAGAGGGCTTTGCACTGCTCAGCCTGTCCTGCGGTGAGGGATGGCTTCCTGCCGCCCACACGACCCCTTGCGCGCGCTGCTGCGAGACCATTGTGAGTTCTTTCCAACATGGTCGAGTGCTCCAGTTCGGAGAATGCGCTCAGCACCGTCAGGAAAGCTCGGTTGACCGTTCCGCCCGTAGCGATGCCGTCCGACAGCGACCGGAACTCGACACCGTTCGCTTGCAGGTCATCGACGAGTGTCAGGAAGTGCTTCGTGTTCCTAGCGATCCTGTCCAACTTCCAGACGACGAGGGTGTCACCTTCGTTGAGTGAGTACTTCATCATGTTGTCCAACTCCGGGCGGCTCGCCTTCGTTCCGGAGACACCGTGGTCGGTGAATATCCTGCTGCACCCCGCTGCCTTCAGCGCATCGATCTGGAGGTCAACGTTTTGCTCGTGTGTGGATACTTTCGCGTACCTGTCGTTTTCAGAAGTCGCCTGCACCAAACAGCAGCGACTATTGCGTCGAAGCCCCCGTCGCGCCTGCTGCCGGGACCCACCGGTAGAGCGTCGGGACGGAGACGCCGAGGCTCGTGGCCACTTCCCGGGGCGGTGTTCCCTGGTTGAGTAGTTTGCGGGCTGAGCGGATCTTGGCTTCCGTCATGATGCGTTGGCGGCCACCTACTCGTCCCTGTTCGCGCGCGGCTCGGAGTCCGGCTTGGGTGCGTTCGACCATGAGCTCCCGTTCCATCTGGGCCAGGGATGCCATTACGTTGAAGAAAAAGCGCCCGGAGACCGTGGTGGTATCGATCGCGTCGGTGAGGCTGACGAAGCCTACGCCGCGGTTGTTTAGGCCGCCGGCGAAGTCCAGGAGGTCTTTCACGCTCCGACCCAGACGGTCCAGCTTCCACACCACCAGGGTGTCACCGTCGCGCAGGGTGTCCAGCGCCTGGTCGAGTCCGGGGCGGTGAGACTTGGTGCCGCTGATCGTGTCTTCGTAGATTTTGTCGCATCCGGCCTTCTTCAGGGCGTCGATCTGCAAGCCCAGGTTATGGTCCCGGGTGGAGACCCGGGCGCAGCCGATTCGGTGTGCGGTCATGGGTGTTCTCTTCTCAAAACTCAGTCCGGCGCATTGGTTCGCCTGTACCGTTTTGAGAACTATTTGTGAGAACGACCGGCCCTGAGCTCGGCTTTTCGTCCCAACGGCGGTTTTCCGCAGAAAGATGCCCGTTTGCAACAGCTCGCTGCGAACACCACGATTCTCAAATCAACCTGTTCTTGAAATCCTTCGTTTGCGAGAGCCGTCGGGCGGGTCGGCTGGTCCGGTGGGCGTTCCTCAGTTGGACCGGCTTGTAGCCATGGCTTTTTCGACGTCCGCGCGACAGCAGTCCGCGCCACAGCAGTCCGCGCCAAGCAGCCCTGAGTCAATCCTGCCAAATACCCGCTACAAACCATCAGGCGCGTTCAGAAGCCGGCGCCCAAGCGCAGACTCACGGGGCGCTGGCTCCCTGCGGTGATCGACGCCGGTCATATATAACGAATTTGTAACTTATGCGAACCGTTCGCTACGCTTGAAGAAACATACCCTCAACGGGTATGGATACGACCGCTTCGCCAAACCCCGCCGGCGGTCAGTGACCTTTGATCTCTTCAAGGCGGGGGCGGAGGACCCACTTACGGTGTGCCATGATGCGCCTGGGGTGAAGCCGACCCTGCGACCGCGCGTTGAACGCGACCCGCAGAGCGGCCGGACAGTCCACTCGTCCGAATCCGACAGCTAACTTCGCCGGCGTCGAGAGGACCACTATCTTGTCTGCCCAGCCCAGCCACGGCCGTCGCCGTGCCGTTCCCGACTCCAAACCCCGCCGCGTTCCATTTTTACAGGAGCCGACATTCCGGCTCCGCAGCCAACAACTGGGTGTCGCGGCCGCCGTGACGGGGATGATTGCCCTCACTGCACTTTCGGCCGCCCACGCGGATCCGGGTGCCCATTCCACGTCCCAGGACCGGGCCGCCGCAACCGCAGCTTCCCCCGTGGGAGCCGCCGTCTCGGCAGCGCCCGGCGCGGTCCTGATCTTCGACAAGCCGGCAGTGACCTCCCAGCCCGCTCCTGCACCGGCTGCGCGGGAACGGCCCGCGGGAACGGTCCCGGCGTCTGTAGTCCCTGCGGGGTCAAGTGTGGACGCTGCCACAGCGGCCGGGCCGAAGGGCTTGCGGGCACCGCTGGCATCGATGAAGGTCAGTTCCCCCTTCGGGTTGAGGGTCAGCCCCATCACCGGGGCAGCCAGGGAAATGCACACAGGTATCGATCTGACCGGAGCGTGCGCGACGCCGGTTTTCGCTGCCGGCGCCGGTACGGTGACCGAGGCGGGCTGGAGTCCGTATGGCGGCGGAAACCGGATTGTCGTCGACCACGGGAATAGTATGAAAACCACCTATAACCACTTGGCTAGCATCGGTGTTTCCGTCGGGCAAGTCCTGGCGCAGGGGCAGCAGATCGCTGGGGTCGGTACGACAGGTGCCTCTACGGGCTGCCATCTCCATTTCGAGGTCATGGTCGACGGACAGACCGTCGATCCGGCATCCTTCATTGCCCAAGCCCCAAGGCGATAGATCGAGGACTGATCGTGCCAACAAATGGTCCTCGATGAAAACCCGCTCATGTCTCGAGAGGGACCGCCGGGAGCCCTTGCTAGGGAAATAGGAAGGGGCCGGGGAGGACCAGCGTGGCTCGGTATATGTCCGCCCACTCCCGCGGCATCACGGTACCGGGATTCGTTCAAGAGCCGTGTGCCGATCTTGCGGAGGACGATGGCTTCTTGCGACAGGCATGACTTCCTGCGGTTCGGCATCGTCGGCCCAGCGGGACCGGGGCTGTGATGGGTCTGCGGTCCGATGTTTCGTTCAGGCGGATACCGTTCGGGCCGTCCTGGTGGGCTCCGTTCAGACTGACATTTTTACCTGTTTATGGCGGTTTGAATGGGGACCGGTTCTGCAGTCTGAGTTGGGCCCACTTCGCGGCTCGCCGGTGGTGAATCGCAGTTTTCCGTTGAGCCCATCCCACGGTTGATTCCATCAGAAGTTGTTCCCAACGGTGGAAGGCAGTGATGGCATCAGGGTGGGCCGATGCGACTTCTCACCGGACTTCGATGGCACCCATCATGCCGAGGTCCTCGTGGTCCAGGATGTGGCAGTGGTAGGCCGAGCGGCCGCGGAAGTCCTTGAATGCCACCCTGACCTTCACGCGCCCGTTTGCGGGTACGTTCACCACATCCTGCCAGATGGGGGTGTTCGTCTCTTGGCCGTTTTCCTCGATGATTTGCATCGGCCAGACGTGCAGGTGGAAGGGGTGGTCCATGGGGCTGGTGTTGGTCAGCGTCCATTCCTCCACATTCCCGGCCGCTACCGTGGTGTCTGTTCTGGCCTCTTTGAACTCCCTGCCGTTGATGGTGAAACGCATCATGCCCCCGCCTTCGCCCATGCCGATGCCCATGCCGGCGGCCAGGACGATCTGACGGCGGGCCGCGACGGCGGCTGACCGAAGGTCGCCCAGCCCCTGTTGAGCAGGCACGGCCGTCAGGGCTGCGACCGGTTCGCCGGCTACCCGGAGGGTGGCCAGTGCGGCGCCGTCCGGCTGATCTGCAGGGTTGCGCGCTCCGGACCCCGTCCCCATCATTCCCGGCATGCTTCCCCGGCTCTGGTAGAGCGCGCGCAGCACGGAGTCCCCGGCCGTGGTGGTCACGAGGAGGTCCGCCCGGTTTCCCGGCGTCAGGAGAAGTTCATCCACGCTCTTGGGTGTCGGGAAGCGGCCGGAGTCCATACCGAGGAGCTGGAGCTGCTGTCCGTCGAGCCGTAGGCGGAGGTAGCGGGACACGCAGGTGTTGATGATGCGCCACCGTTCGCGTTGTCCGGGGCGGGCGCTGAATTGCGGGTTGCTTTGACCGTTGACGAGGATCAGTTCACCTTCCCGGCCCATCATTCGTTCCATCGCCGGGACTTCCGGGATGTTCCCCAGGCCGTCCAGGGTGGTGTCCGAAATGACCAGTACCCGTTCCGCACTTGACTCGATGGGTTCAGGGTCCTCGACGATGATTGCTCCGAAGAGCCCGGCGAAGATCTGATCGGCGACCATGCCGTGGTGGTGGGGGTGGTACCAGTACACGCCGGGGGGATGGTCCTCGGGAAGTTTGTATTCGTAGTCGAAGGTGCCGCCGGGGTCGACCGAGACGAAGACGTTGTCTCCGTTGCCCTCCGGGGATACGTGGAGGCCGTGCACGTGCAGGTTGGTGGCCTGGGTCAGCTTGTTGACGAGCCCGATCTTCAGGACGTCCCCGGCGCGTACGCGCAGTGTCGGGCCGGGGATGCCGTCGTTGTAGCCAAGGGCTGCGGCCTGACGGCCTGCCAGCAGAATCTGTCCGGGTGCGGCTTCGAGCCGCACCTGCAGCTGGCCGTTGGTGCTTCGTTCCTCCGGAGGCTGGGTCAGGTCGCTTCCCGTAACGGGAGTCTGCTGCGACGACAGGGTCCAGATCAGCCCGGCACCGCCGGCCGCTGTCCCCGCAATGCCGAGCCCGCCCAGCAGCACCGCCTGGCGGCGGCTGATGGGCTTCACTATGGTCCCTCACCGAGCACTTTGAGTTGCTCGCGGTATTGGTCTGCGGTGAGTTCTCCTCTCGCAAAGCGCTCGTCGAGGATCTGGCGGGCCCTGCTCCCTCCGGCGGGCGGCGGCCCGCCTGGCCCCGGGGGGCCTGGAGGTCCGTATTCATTACGGACGCCGCCGCCAAAGACTCTGACCGCCAGAAACACCAGCAGCGCGATCCCAATGAGCAGCAGAGGAATCCAGGGCCACATCCATCCCATTCCTTGTCCGTAACCCCACATCATGATTTGTGCCTTTCGTTTCTAAAGTTACTTCCGACTCTTCGCGCGGCCTCGGCTGACAGCTAGAGTCCGAGGTCCCGGTCCACTCGGGCCGGTTTTCTACGCACCGCAACAGTCGGCAGCAGGCCTCGGTGCAGGGCCTGCAGTGTTCGTGCGGTCAGGAGGCGTCGGCGGGCCCGAACGTGACTCCTCCGTCGGTGGAGATGACGACCCCGCTGGCCGTGGCGGCCCAGATGGTGGGGTTTGTCTCCACGCCCTTAACTGCTGCCACAGCCTGGACCGTGTCGTCGATTTTGCCCTTTCGGGTCCAGGTCGCGCCGGTATCTGCCGAGGTGTGGACGGTCCCGTCGGGTTCGATTCCGACCGCCTCGGCGGGGCTGGCGAAAGCGGCGAACTGGACCACTGGTCCGGAGTCCACGGTGTTCCAGGTTTTACCGCCGTCCGTTGAGCGGTGGATCCCTTGTGGGGTGGTTGCCAGGACAGTGTCGCTGGTGGGGTTCCCGGCAAGGATGGCCGGGACGAAATCCGCGGCCGCCGCGGTCCAGTTTTTCCCGTCCGGGCTGGTGCGCAGTGCGCCGTCGAAGCCGACGATTCCGGATTTGGTCGCGGTGAGCGCGTGGAAGTCGGATTCACCCTGACGGGAGAGCGTTTCCCAGGTTTTGCCGGCGTCGGTGGATCTGATCAGCCCGAGCGGGTCGGCCAGGTCGGAGCCCTCTCCGGGGTGTCCGGAAGCGTAGAGGACGCCGTGGTCGGTGCCGCCGGTGAAACCCATCAGGTCGTTGGTGGGGCCGATTTTGGCGGCGGGCTGTTTCGTGATGTCGAACAGGCCATCGTGAGTGGCCAGGAGCACCTGGCCGGTTGTGCTGATGCTCAGCCCGTGAACGTGGGCGTCCGGCAGGGGGCTGCTTCCGTTGCTGATTGCGGGGGAGGTGCCGGCCGCGCCGGAGGGCGGGCTGCAGGCGGACAGGGCAAGGACGAGGCCGGCGCCGGCTGCCAGAACAGCTGTGGCGCGGACCCGGGGGCGGGAGGGATTGGACATGGGGGCTCCAAGGATTCAGGTGGGGAAAGGCAGGGTTGGGCGCCGGCCCGCGACGGGCCGGCGCCTAGGGGAACCGGTCAGAGGGTGGCCAGCAGGTCCTGCATTTCCTTGATTTCAGCTTCCTGGGCGGTAACGATGTCTTTGCTGAGTTGAATCGCTTCGACGTTCTTACCCTGGGATATTTCGGTCTGGGCCATCATGACGGCGCCTTGGTGGTGGGCGATCATCCCGGTCAGGAAGAGCTTGGCCGCTTCGGTGCCCTGGGCGGCCTCGAGCTTGCTCAGATCGTCATCGCCCATCATCCCGTCGCCCATGCCATGGCCGGAAGCCATCTGGGCCGGTTCGTTCCAAGCCTTGAGCCAGCCCGTCATCTGCTCGATTTCGGGGGCCTGCGCGGCCTTGATCTTGGTGGCGAGGGCGGTGATCCGGGCATCCATGCCCTGTTTCTTGAGCATCATTTCGCTCATTTCGACGGCCTGTTCGTGGTGCGGAATCATTCCCTGGGCGAACATGGTGTCGGCCTCGTTGTGTTCGGTAGCGGCGGCCGGTGCACTGCTGGACATCATCCCCGGGCCCTGGCCCATTCCTGGCGTCGAGCTGGCGGAGGACGCAGGGCTGCTGGAGGTGGCAGACGGTGCGGAGGGGCCGGTTGAGCAGCCCGCGAGGGCGAGTGCCGCAGCGATGGCGGTCGCGGTAAGGGGCAGAATCTTCGTGTTCATCATGGCTGTTTAAGTCCTTCAAGACATCAGGGGGCACGTGGGCGCCAGGGGGGGTGTGTGCATCGGTGATGCGCCCGGCTCAGAGGAGAGTCAGGCAGGGACGGGCGCCGGTCAGGTCACGGCGCGGGGCCCTGTTTTTACGTTCGGCTGATGCAGAGCTCGCCTGGCGAGGGGCTGCCGGGGAGATAGGACCACAGCGCGCTCATCGCGCTCTGCGTCCCTGCGTTGGTGTTCCAGGCGATGATTCCGGTGCCGGGCAGCGGTGCGGTCAGGGAGGCCGTCTTCGCCGACGGGGTGCAGGCGGCGGTCATGGACTGCATGCTGGTGCAGGTGTTCGAGTCCGCGCACTGCACGGTCCGGGCACCCGCTTCGTCCTGTGCTGCGGGCGTTTCCGGGGCGGAGGATGGTCCGGGAGGATGAACTCCGGTGTGACCGGCGGGGGATGCGTCGTGATGGGCGCCGGCGGTTGCTGCCGCCGTGGCCGGGGAGTGCATGGCATGCGTGGCGGTCATGACGTGCATACCGAAAATCCCGGCCATGAGGGCCAGGACCGCGGTAAGCAGGCCCGCACGGCGGAGGAACGCGATCGCGGCGGCGTGTGCCGGTGCGGTCATGACGGTCATCCCTTCCTGTGGCGGGCTATCTGTTTCAAGGCTACCGGCCCTGCGGCAGGGCACTTACCGGTACAACGATCCTGTCAGGGACTTTGTTTCTGTCGCTGGCCGGTGCACGTGGTCGGGACGTCAGATCTTGCGGGTAAATCCCTGCGGGGACCACACTAAGGGCAACAGTTGCGGGACTTGGCGGAGGGCGGTGCTCATGGGTGGCGACGGTGTATTCAGTATCGTGGCCGGGGTCGACGGTTCTGCCCCGTCGCGCCTCGCCCTGGAATGGGCAGTCACGGAGGCCCGGCTGCGCAACGGCCAGGTCAGGGCCGTGACCGCCTGGGAGTTCCCGCCCGTCACCGTCGGCATGGAAGGCATGGTCTGGGACCCGGACGTCTTCCCTCAGACCGCACGGCAGCTCCAGAACGAGGCCCTGAAGCGCGTGGACAGCGAAGGCGTGACGGTGACCGGGGACGTTGTCCAGGGAAACGCGGCCGCCGTGCTACTGCGGGCCGCCGGGAACGCTGACCTTCTGGTTGTGGGTTCCCGTGGTCTCGGAGGATTCACCGGATTGCTGCTCGGCTCCGTATCCACCCAGGTCCTCCATCACGCCCCCTGCCCGGTGCTCGTGGTCCGGAACCGGTCCCGGAACGCCGACGAAGAATGAGTGATCAGTTGACCCGCAAGGGGAACCCATCCGGCGAAAGCAGCGGCCGTGACCGGTGACCACTCCTCCGACCGGCATCCGCCGGCCGTCCCCGACGGCGGGACGGCTCCGGGGCGGACCGTCCGGGGCAGGCTCCACGCGCTGTGGCACACGGTGGTCGGAGCTGTGGGCCTGATCATGGGCCTCCTTCCACACGTCCTGCACCACATCGGACTGCTCGCCGGAACCGCTCTGGTGGCCGGATCCGGCGGTACCGCACTGTTCGGGGCACTCGGGCTTCTGGCATCCATTCCCATGCTGGTCCGCCTCTACCGGCGGTTCGGCAGCTGGATCGCACCGGCGCTGGGACTGCTGGTCTTCGCCGCCATGTTCTCCCTGTCAGCGTTTGTCATCGGCCCGGCAATCAGCGGCACCGGAGGCGAGGTGACCCCGGGGCCGGTCCCCACCCCGGGCCACACAAGCGAGCACACCGGAGGCCACTGAACACCAAGGAAATCCCTGAACATTTGGAACACGGTCTTCGCCGGAGCCACGGGGCCGTGGAAACGCTACTTCGCGCCGGTCAGGGCGTAGCCGGAGGAGCGCACGGCCTCAGTCAGAGCCTCCTGGTCTGCGGTGCCGGTGACACTGAGGCGTGACGTGCCGCCCGGGACCAGGTCTACGGCCGCTGTCTGGACCCCGGGTACCCGGGATACGGCCTTTTCGACGGTCTGGACGCAGTGCCCGCAGGTCAGCCCTTCCAAGGCGTACTGCGTGCCGGACGCCTGAGCCGCTGACGTCCCGGCGGGCGTAGCCTGCGTTTCGGCCGCGGGGGCGCAGCAGCTGCAGCCGTGTTCCGCAGTGGAGGAGAGGGGGAGCTGGGTTCGTGTTTCGGTTGTTCCGCACATGTCAGTTTTCCTTCGAAGCGAGGGATAAGGGGGCTGTTGTGGTTGAACGGCTGTAGCGGCCTGGGGCCCGGACAAACCACGTCACTGACAACACTGAAAGGATACCCCCTGGGGGTATAAGTCGCAAGAGTCAATAGTGTCTTTCTGCTAGCCCTGTCCTCGAGCGGGGAGTGTTCCTGGCGTGGTTCAAAGGAGCCGCGGGCTCCCGCTTCACCCCTGGGGCCCGGCTCGTTCCCGTCATCTGGTTTAGAGTCCCGCAGTTCCTCCGGGGAAATCGGCCACCTGACACGGCCGGCGAGGCCAGGGCGGGGGGACCAAAGACTCTGATGCGGCAGGCCGGGCGGGTTGATAGTGAACCGCAAGGGCACGCGTGCCCCTGCACGCCGTCAGGAGGCAGTAATGGGCGTCTGGGGCTACATCCTGGCAGGGCGCCAGGGACGCCGAACGTCATCCGCCGCCATGCCAGGGAAGGGGCATTGACGCATACCCCTAGGGGGTATATGTTCGGCTTAACCGGAAAACGACGTCCCGGGCGAAGGCCCATACGCAATGAAGGTCCGGCTACGGGTGGACAGAGCCCGTAGCCCTCCCCGGATTCCCTCATTGCCAAAGGACGCACCTTGCCTTCCGACCCCAGCCCCACACCCGATCACCAACCGGCACCGGCCGCCAGCCGCAGCCTGCCTGCTGATCCGGCCGTCCCGCCGGGCAGCACCGGCGTGGAAGGAGGAGCGGTGACCACGCTTCTGAAACGCACCGTCGTGGAGGTCCACGGCCTGCAATGGGCCACCTCCAAAGCGGTCGTGGAACACGTACTGCTTCAGCGGCCCGGAGTCGCCGCCGTCGACGCGAACGCGGTCGCCCAGACCGCGACCGTGAGCTTTGACCCGTCCGTGACCTCCGTGGAGCAGATCTCCGGATGGATCCGGGACTGCGGATACCACTGCCGGGGCGAAGCGGTCCCCGACCACGTCTGCTACCCGATGGAAGAAACCGGGGGCACGTCCGCGGCGGGGCATGACACCGCCGGAAAGGCCGGCGCAGGGCAGCCGTCCGGGCACGTCCACCCGGGTGCAGCGCCTCCAATGGAGCATGTGCATCCGAAGGATCCGGATCACCAGGCCATGCACCCCGGGCATGCGCCGGAAACGGCGGAACCCCACCCCGGGCATGCCCACCCTCCGGAGGACAGCCATGCCGGCCACGGCCCGGGCCCGCACGGTGCGCTGCCCCGGACACCGCAGGACACGATGGGCCACGGCGGACACCACGCCGGAATGTCGATGGATGACATGGTCAAGGACATGCGCAACCGGTTCCTGGTCGCAGCGATCCTGTCAGTAGGCGTGACGCTCTGGTCCCCGATGGGCCGGGACATGTTCGGCTTCACGGCGCCGACCCCGTTCGGGCTTCGTGACGACGTCATGGCCCTGGTCCTGTCCCTTCCGGTCATTTTCTACTCGGCCTGGATCTTCTTTGACGGGGCCTACCGGGCGCTGAAGGCCCGCACGCTGGACATGATGGTCCTGGTCGCGATCGCCGTGGGCACCGGATGGCTTTACAGCGTCTGGGTCACGTTCACCGGCGGCGGTGAAGTGTTCTACGAAGCCGCCACCGTCCTGACCTCCTTCGTGCTGCTGGGCCACTGGTTCGAGATGCGCGCACGCGGCGGGGCAAACGAGGCTATCCGCACCCTGCTCGAGCTGGCCCCACCGGTCGCCGTAGTCATCCGCGACGGCGACACGGTCGAGATCCCCACCTCAGAAGTCCAAACCGGGGACCTGCTGCTGGTCCGGCCGGGATCGAAAATACCGGTTGACGGGGAGGTTGAGGATGGCCAGTCGGAGGTCGATGAGTCCATGGTCACGGGCGAGAGCCTTCCGGTGACCAAGACCATCGGTTCGGACGTCATCGGCGCCTCGATCAACACCACCGGCACCATGCGGGTCCGGGCCACCAAAGTCGGCGCCGACACGGCCCTGGCCCAAATTGTGGCCCTCGTTCAGGAAGCCCAGAACTCCAAGGCACCAGGCCAGCGGCTGGCCGACCGGGCCGCGTTCTGGCTGGTCCTGGTCGCCCTGATCGGCGGGACCCTGACGTTCGCGGCCTGGCTCGCCCTCGGCGCCGGAGTCCAGACGGCCCTGCTGTTCGCGATCACCGTTGTCGTGATCACCTGCCCCGACGCACTGGGGCTTGCCACGCCGACGGCGATCATGGTGGGCACCGGCCTCGGCGCCAAGCGCGGGGTCCTGTTCAAAAACGCGACCGCCCTGGAAGTCTCTGCCCGGATCGACACCGTCGTGATGGACAAAACCGGCACCCTGACCAAGGGCGAACCGGAAGTCACCGACGTCGTCGTTGAGGGAATCAACGAAAGCGAACTCCTGGCCCTGGTCGCCGCGGTGGAACAGGAATCCGAACACCCGCTCGCTGCGGCCGTGGTCCGGCACGCCCGCGAACACGGCGCACCCGTCCTGGCTGCCTCGGATTTCCTCAACGTTCCCGGGCACGGGGCCGGCGCTACCGTGGACGGGCACCGGGTGCTGGTCGGCAACCGCAGACTTATGGCCAAAGAGGGCATCGATCTGGGCCCGCTGGCCGCCGTGCGCGATGAACTTGCCGACACCGGACGGACCGCCGTCCTCGTCGCCGTCGACGGCAGGGCCGCCGCGGTGATCGCCTTGGCCGACGCCGCGAGGGAAACCGCGGCCGCCGCAGTCGCGGCCCTGCACGAAGCCGGGATCGAGGTCGTCATGCTCACCGGGGACAACGAAGCGACCGCCCGGCGGATCGCGGGCCAGCTGGGCATCGACACCGTCATCGCCGAGGTGCTCCCAGGAGACAAATCGGCCAAGGTAGCCCAGCTTCAACAGGCGGGGAAGAAAGTCGCCATGGTCGGCGACGGCGTCAACGACGCCCCGGCCTTGGCCCAGGCCGACCTCGGCATCGCAATCGGCGCGGGCACCGATGTGGCGATCGAGACGGCCGACGTCGTGCTGATGCGCTCGGATCCGCTGGATGTCCCGATCGCCCTGCGGATCGGCAAAGGCACCCTGCGCAAGATGCGCCAGAACCTGGGCTGGGCCGTGGGGTACAACGCGATAGCCTTGCCCATCGCAGCAGGGGTCTTCGCCTTCGCCGGCTTTGTCCTCAGCCCCGAGATCGCGGCCCTGTCGATGTCAGGGTCCAGCTTCCTGGTCGCCGTCAACGCCCTGCTGCTGAAGAGACTCAGGCTGCCCCGGCCGGAAACACCCGAAGCCACCACCGTCCATGCTGACCGGCCCCTGGCCCCGGCCGGTAACCGCTAGACAACCCGGCCATGGACCTCCGCCTCATCTCCCGGGTGCTGTTCCTGCGGGCCGCATGGCGGAGACGGGACCACTGGGACGCAGCCCAGATCATGGCCCATCAGGATCAAGCCTTGCGGGAGCTGCGCCGCGCAACCTACGCCGGCTCCGAGTTCTACCGGCGCCGTCACGCCGGCCTGCACGATGCCCCTCTGGACCAGCTGCCGTCCGTGACGAAAGCGGACCTGATGGCCCACTTCGACGAGGCCGTCACGACACCGGACCTGAGTCTGGCGGATCTGGAGAACCATCTGCGGTCCCTGACGCACAGCGGTGGAGACCCCGGGCGGCCGTGGAACGGCCGGTGGTGGGCGGCCGCGACGGCCGGCACCACCGGTCGGCGCGGGACCTTCATCTGGAACCGCACCGAATGGGGCACGATCCTGGCCTCCTACGCCCGAGCCAACGACTGGGCAGGGAGCTCCGCCGGCCTGACCCGTCCCCTGAAAATGGCGCTCGTCAGCTCCCGCGTCCCCACGCACCAGTCCGCCGTCGTCGGTGCATCGCTGCGCTCCGGGCTCGTCCCCACCCTCCGCCTGGACGTCACCGCCCCCATGGATGAGACAGTCACCGCGCTGAACAGGTTCCAGCCCAGGATCCTCGTCGGCTACGCCTCAGCACTGAAACCCCTCGCGGCAGAGCAGCGCGCCGGAAGACTGCACATCTCACCGCAAGGCGTGATGTCCGCCTCCGAAGTGCTCAGCCCGCACACTGCCTTAGAACTGGAGGCCGCCTGGGGGAGTGCGCCCTTCGATGTTTACGCCGCCACCGAAACGGCAGGAATCGCCTCCCCCTGCACCTACCGGAACCGCCATGTCTACGAGGACCTGCTGATCATCGAACCCGTGGACCAGAACGGAAACCCCGTGCCTGCGGGAACAACCGGAGCCAAGCTCCTCGTCACAGTCCTGTTCTCCCGCACGCTGCCGCTGATCCGCTACGAAATGTCCGACACCGTGAGACTGGGCGGACGGGGCTGCCCCTGCGGACGCTCCTTCACCGTTCTGGAGGACATCGAAGGGCGCATCGAAGACGTCCTGCAGCTGCCAGGGGCGGCAGGCAGGGTAAATGTCCACCCGATCGTGTTCCACCACGTCCTCGACCAAGCCGCCACTGCGGGGTGGCAGATCATCCAGGAGGCCTCGGGGCTCCGGGTCCTCATGGCGGGCCTCGCACCCGGAGCCTCCACCGAAGGTGTTCGGACTGCCGTAGCGTGCGCACTCAAAGAAGCCGGTGTAGTAGACACCCCGGTGGACGTTCACGTTGTTGAACGCGTCGAACGGACCGCCTTGGGGAAAGCACCCTTCGTGTGGGGCTTAATGGGCCGGCGATGACAAGTTGATCCTCCTGAAGCAAACCCCGAGCCGGCTATTCGGCGAGGCGACGGGGCGGGTCCCGGCCAGAGGTCCCTGGAGACGGTGACCATCCAAACGTACGGTGAAGTCGTTGTGCCGGATGTCCAGATCCATCGCCTTCCGAAAAGGCTCTACGACCGTCCGTTGCGGAATTGCCTAGGTTCGAGTGCAGACGACTTCTGACATTCCGTGCAGACGACTTCTGAAAATGACAGGAACTCGCGGTTCGACACGCCCCTCCAAAGTCTCAGAATGCCGTCCAACAACAGATAGTCTCACAACGGCAAATTGCTCGGGATTAAGAGAATACAGGGACGTCCATGGCTGTAATCGGGTATGCGAGGGTTTCCACCGCGGAACAGAACCTTGATCTGCAGCTCACTGCACTCAAGGCCGCCGGTGCAGCCCGGACCTTTGCCGACAAAGGCGTCAGTGGATCCGCAGCCGAACGCCCTCAGCTGTCCAAAGCCCTGGACAGGCTGGAGACCGGCGACGTACTCACCGTATGGAAGCTCGACCGTTTGGGACGAAACACCCGGCACGTCTTGGACCTTATCGAGAACATCCGAGAACGGGGAGCAGGGTTCCGTTCCCTGACCGAGGGCCTGGACACGACCGGGCCCATGGGCACCGCGATGCTGACGATCGTGGCCGCCTTCGCGCAGCTGGAGCGCGACACGATGATCGAACGCACCAAAGCCGGCCTCGCTGCGGCCGCGGCCAACAACCGCCACGGCGGAAGGCCCCGCAAAGTAGACGACGCTGCCGCTGCCCGGGCCAAGGAACTCAAAGGCAAGGGAATCAGTGCCTCCGACATCGGCAAGATGCTCGGAGTCTCCCGCGCTACTGTCTACCGATATCTTCTCTAGGCAGTGCTCCTAGCGTTGAGAGACGACCTTTCACGGGGCGTCATCCCGGGTAACGCCGTTGCACCAGGAGTCCACCGCCGGACGCAGTGCGGGGGCGCCCGGGACGGACGCGCCCTCCGCGCAGGCCCGCCCTACCGGGCCCGAAGCACGCCGGTCTGCCATGTGTTCGACACCATGACCGGAATCCCGGAATCCATGGACAGCGAAAGGATGCTTCACCATCACCAGCACGACCGGCCCTTCCACGCTCCTCCGTGAGGATGGGGCCCCGCCGCCGCGCGCCTTGCAGGCCGCCTGTAGCGCAGGAATTCCGGGCTGGTGGGCGGAGACGCGGCATGCCGCCCTGGTGCGCCGAGGCGAAGCGCACATGGCCAGGCTGGAGGTCCTGCGTCACGGCTGGGGAAAGCGGAAGGCCGCCGGCACGTCGCCGGCGGCCTTCCTGATGGGTCCTTAGCCTCGATCCACCGGTCGGGTTGAGGTTGTATCGGCGGTTTAAACGGAGAATGCCTGTCGGATCGGGAAAAATGGGGTTTGTCTAGAACTCCGTTTGGCCAATCCG